>JAGLIP010000210.1 GCA_023142905.1 Candidatus Aenigmatarchaeota archaeon
ACAAGTGCTTGCAAAGTCAAAAGAAATAATGAAAGACCTTGAAGAAAAAGGAATTTCCGTTGAGCTTGACGACCGAGAAGAATACAAAGCAGGATTCAAATTCAATGAGTGGGAGCTTAAAGGCGTTCCATTAAGAATAGAAATCGGACCAAAAGACATTGAGAAAAACAAGGTTGTTCTTGCAAGAAGAGACACAGGAGAAAAGACAGATGCAGAAATTAAGACCGCAACAAATGCTGTTGAAAAATTACTAAACAACATACAAAAAGACATGCTTAAAAAATCAAAAGAATTCTTAAATAAAAATACATACAATGCTAAAGACTACAAAGACTTAAGATCACTTACAAAATCACAGAAAGGAATGGTTCGGGCATTTTTCTGCGGAGATGAAAACTGCGAAGAAAACATAAAAGAAGAGACCGGTGCTACAACCCGTTGCTTTCCTTTTAATGAGGATAAAAAAGGCAAGTGCATAAAGTGCGGGAAAGAAGGCAAACTGATTCTTTTTGCAAAAGCATATTAAATTAGTTCGCGGATTGTCGAAATATGCTGCAAACAAATCAAAGCTTTATATAATCCAATCAAAGAATTATAAGTCATATGTTAAAACAGATTCGCATACATGGGAGAGGCGGACAAGGGGCGGTAACTTCAGCTGAACTTCTTGCAATTGCTGCTTTTAAAGATGGCAAGTATTCTCAGTCCTTTCCATTTTTCGGAGTGGCAAGACGCGGCGCACCTGTAATGGCTTATACCCGAATAGATGATAAATTTATTCGCTTAAGAGAACAGGTAACAAAGCCTGATTTCGTTATGGTTTTAGACCCAACGCTTATTGATGTCGTTAATGTAGCTGAAGGGCTTTCAGACAAGGGAGTCATAATCATAAACACTTCAAAAAGTCCTGATGCATTTAAACTAAAGGCAAAAGTAGTTACCGTAGATATCACAAAAATAGCTCTTGACATCATTGGCGCTCCCTTTGTAAATACACCTATGTTGGGTGCGTTTTCAAAAGCAACAGGGGAAGTCACACTTGATTCAATAATCGCTGCGATTGAAGAAAAGATGCCTGAAAAAATAGCAGGCAAAAATATAGCTGCGGCAAAAAAAGTTTATGAGGTCACGAACGCATGACTGTAGAAAAACATCCGCCCGGCGGAACAATTAAAAAGGT
>JAGLIP010000211.1 GCA_023142905.1 Candidatus Aenigmatarchaeota archaeon
AGGAGCTGTTATGGGGGTTCTTGGTGCTTTGGCAGTACTTAGACCCAAAATGGTTGTTTATTTTGGGGGGCCAGTCCCTATGATTGTATTGGCAGCCATATGGATTGTAATTGATTTCGCCGGTTTTATTGTGGGTGGAGGAAATATAGGCCATGCAGCGCATCTGGCCGGCTTTGCCGTAGGTATGACTTATGGCAATGCAATATCTTCTCAATTCAAGGAAGAAAAAGAGCTTAAAAAACGGATAACTGATGAATTCCTAAGTGATGATGCCATCGACAGCTGGGCAGACAAGAACATGTGATTGTTACGGGAAAAACAGAATTCTTATTTTTTCTGTAAATTCAATCATTTCTTTTAGTATTATTTTTGTTTCAGTTTCGGAAATATCTTTTCCATAATAATTGATTGAATTTCTTAATTTTCTGAATTTATTGAATTCGTCAGCCAGTGCACTTTCATGTAATATTTCTTTCAAAAAAGCACAATAACATTCATGATTGTATACTTTACTGTTTTTTGTGATTGCAATAGCTTCGAGAAGTTCCCTTAATGAATCATAAGCAAGACTTATTTTGGATGCTGCGGTTATATCGCTTAAAGGAAGTAATTTTTGACTTTCCATTTTTTTAACTGATGAGTTTACAAGAGATTCAACAAGATTTTTATCGATTTTTATCTCTTTTACAATACCTTTTTTATTGCATTCTATCCAGTCCATTTTACCATCCACCTAAAATCGTGTATCCGTTTAATATGTTTTTGAGCAACTCTTTATTTTTTATATCGTCTAAATTTTTAAACACAAATACATCTATTTTACGGTTCAGTTTTTTTTCAAAAGAATCAAAATTTAATTTTCTTTTAGAACTTGTAAATATTGCTAAATCTATGTCCGAATTAGGCGTTATTTCTGCTTTTGAAAATGAACCAAATAAAAAAACTGTTGGTGTGATTAGTTCTTTATCGAGATAATCAAGAATTCCGATTTTTTTAAACCGCTCAAACCAATAGGCTTGTGAAAGTCGAATAAAAAGCGGACTATTTTTATTTGCGGTGTAATATATGTAATTTTTCTCTTCTTCTTTGTTTATAAGTCCTTTTTCTAAATACTGAGTTAAGAGCTTAGATGCTGTTGGCGGCGTTATTTTTGTAATTCTTGCATACTCTCGAACA
>JAGLIP010000212.1 GCA_023142905.1 Candidatus Aenigmatarchaeota archaeon
AGCCATCGCCAGTGCGTAAGCTTATACTCTTTAGGATATTTTCGTATCCGTTTTAGAAGCTTTTCAGCCTTTAATGGAAGCCCGTCTAAAAGAACAAGGCACATGCCGCCGCGAATCTTATTTGTTTCTACGCGTTCAAGATCTTTGTAATTAGATACTTCTAATTTTTCTGTCGGGTCGCCGGTCATCTCAATTTCTACATTTTTTATTATAAGTTCTATTTCTTCTTTTGTTGGGTGATATTGTTTTGCAGTAACGCGCGAATAATAGTCTTCAACTTCGGTTACATACCGTTTTATTTCCGTGTCTGACGGCTTGTATGGTCCGACACCAAGATGAATCCGTATGAAATCAGCCGCAAGAACGGACATGGCAGATGCAGTTCCACCAGCACTTCTTATAGGGCCCGAATAATAAACTGCCAAATATTCGCTGCCATCGGGGTTTTTCCTTAATTTAATGTCTGATATGCCTTCAAGCGGTGCGGTAACAAGTCCCAGCGTAAGATACGCAACAGCGACCCTAACACCCGCGTCAATAGAGTGCTCTAAAGTATCAAATTTCACATATTTCTGTTTTGCGATGTCAAGGCCGGATAGAAGCGCGACTCGCTCATCATTCTTCCCATATTTATCTTCAAGTTTACGAATACCCTTTTTAAGTCCGCAACCGATAAATTCCGGATGTATCGTAGACAGCAATCCTTCAACTCTTGCTGCAAGATCCTCAGCAACAGGAATATCTACTTTTGGCTCCGGATCTAATCCTTGCACCCTTGCCTTTTCTGCAAGAGCATACGCTCGTGAAACTTCTTTTTGTATATATTCAAAATACTTTTCTGTTTCAGAGTCTATTTTCATTAAAACACCCAACACAAACAACAAATTACTTGTGTGTTTTCGTAAATTTATGGTAAAGCAAACAATAAAAACTTCTTTATTTTAACGAATTAAAGGAAAAGTTTATTTAGGCAAAGCACTATAATTAGTGTATGAGTCTTCTCAAAAAAAAACAACCTGAAAAAAAGAACGAGCCTGTTGATGAACCAATAAAAGAATCACCAACAAATCTTTTAAATGAACGGGTTCTAGGCCTTCGGGAAGAGCTTGTAGATTT
>JAGLIP010000213.1 GCA_023142905.1 Candidatus Aenigmatarchaeota archaeon
GGATTTTTGAAAATTGCACATAACACATATAAATGCCCATATCGTATATAGGTTTATGAAGCTAATGGTGTCAGGAACACCCGGAACCGGTAAAACAGAAGTATCTAAACTTCTTTCAGAAAAATTAAAATACCGGCTCATAAAGATAAACGATTTTGCGTATGAGAACGACCTAATAACCGGTCAGGACGAAAAGCGCGGAAGCCTGCTTGTAGACACTAAAGCACTTAATAAAATGATTAAAGACCTTGAAGGGAATCTTGTTATTGAAGGCCACATGGCGCACCTTTTGGATGCAGGCATAGTCTTTGTATTGCGGACAAATCCGGATATCTTAGAAAAAAGGCTTCAGGAAAGAAACTGGCTGCCCGACAAGATAAACGAGAATGTAGAAGCCGAGATACTTGATGTATGCTTAAAAGAAGCAACAGACAATAACAAAACAGTCTATGAGATAGACACAACAGAAAAAACACCCAAACAGACAACAGAAATAATACTTAAAATACTCAAAAAAAGCAAAAAAGAGATTGATGCCGCAAAACCAGGCAGTATAAACTGGCAAAAACATTTAGACAATCTTTCAAAAGCCAACCCCAAACCCTTAGATTTATAAAACTGTGGTTGAATATGTAGGGTATTGGTTCTTAGGTGATATTTATAGCAAAAGCAAGAAACGAAGCACTCGACGCACGAATTTTTACAAATGTATTTGTGTGTATGAGATGCAATACAAAGATACGGGCCGGAAATCCAAAGAAGGCCAAATGCAGAAAATGTAATTCTAAAGCTTTGCGATTGAAGCATAAGCAGACAAAGACAGCATCTTAAAGTTTTCGCGTGTTTGAAATGAATCCTTATATTGAGATTATAAGGCCGGTAAACTGCCTTATGGTTGTATTTGCCGTAGTTCTCAGTAGTTATATGGGATACGCAACAACAGGAACAGAAATCGTATATTTTGATGTCATTATTGCCATTCTATCCACATTTTTTATTTTTTCTGCAGGAAATGTCATAAATGATTACTTTGATGTTGGCGTAGATAGAATAAATCGGCCTGAAAGACCGATACCTAGCGGAAAAATTTCAAAAAAGAGCGCATACAATATTGC
>JAGLIP010000214.1 GCA_023142905.1 Candidatus Aenigmatarchaeota archaeon
GTGGTTTCTTTTTGTGGAGTTTCCTGCACAAGGCCGTAAAGTTCACTTGTTGATGCCTGGTAAATTTTTACTTTTTTCATATTTAGTTGCATAATTGCTTCGAGTAATCTAAGTACACCTAAAGCGTCTGAGTTAGCAGTATATTCAGGGATGTCAAATGAAACTCTAACATGGCTTTGAGCTGCAAGATTATATATTTCTGTAGGTTTTACTTTTTCTAAGATTCTGTTTAGGTTTGAAGAGTCATTCATATCACCATAATGCAAAAATAATTTAACTCCCCGTTTATGCGGGTCTTTGTATATGTGGTCGATTCTTGAAGTGTTGAATGTGCTTCCGCGGCGTATAATTCCATGGACTTCGTATCCTTTTGACAGCAAAAATTCTGCCAGATACGAGCCGTCCTGTCCTGTTATTCCGGTTATTAGTGCTATTTTTGTCATTTTAATCACTTTGAATTGTTGAAGCTCCGCAGTTTGCTGCGGAGGGAAACATTCGAAGGTTTGAAACTTGAACAAGCCCCGTACTTTTAAGACGGGGTATGAACCAATGTTTCATGACTTGTAATTTTCCAGCCATATGCAAATTCATCAATTTTTACAATTGAGCGATTTAAGTTTTGGGATTTTTCGTATAATTTTGAGTCAATAATTTTGAATAATTCGGTTAGGGGGTAATGATTCATTATTGCGAATGGATCAATTGCAATCATTGTGAACTTTTTTGAACTTTCATATGTTGTTTTTTGTTTTTCAGGAATTAATTTATATCTATTGCTTATTTCAATGTCGTTGGCTCCCAATCTTGAAAAGTATTTGGTGTTTTTTCCAGTCATTGTTATTATGAATCCGTTAGTTTCCTTGTCCGTGTATGTGTGTATGTTTATATCTGGTCTGTTTTTTAATAATTCCATGTGTGTTTTTAATTCTGAGGTGATTTCGTGTCTTTGCAGTTCTCCATTTATGTTTGTGTGGGCTAAGTTGACATATATATTGCTGTTTTTTGGTGTGCTGTTTGCAACGAAGTCAACCATTTTTCCGTTTTCCTGATTCCATGTTGAATAGACCTGCATCCTTGTTGCATAAACCGGAAGCGTCA
>JAGLIP010000215.1 GCA_023142905.1 Candidatus Aenigmatarchaeota archaeon
GAAAAGCATCCACCGCCATGGCTTCCCTTACCGCCGTAAGTATCCACAATTATCTTTCTCCCGGTAAGTCCTGTATCTCCATGAGGTCCGCCAATTACGAATCTTCCTGTCTCATTTACAAAGTATTTCGTGTTTTCATCCAATAGGTTTTCAGGTATTGCTGCTTTTATGACCTGTTCAATAACATCTTTTTTTATCTGATTATGCTCCGCATCCTCTGCATGTTGAGCCGCTACAACAATCGCCTCTACCCGTTTTGCAGTATTTCCTTCATATTCGACTGTAACCTGCGATTTTCCGTCTGGCCGAAGATATGGCAAAAGCCCTGTTTTTCTTGCTTCTGTCAGTTTTCTTGTTATCCTGTGAGCAAGAACTATTGGCAAAGGCATAAGCTCTTTTGTCTCGTTTGTTGCATACCCAAACATAAGCCCCTGATCACCCGCCCCTTGTTCTCGATTATCCGTCTCATCCACACCCTGCGCAATGTCTTTGGATTGTTCCTGTATAACATTTATAACTGCACATGTCTTCCAGTCAAAGCCCGCACGCGCGTTATCATAACCAATTCCTTTTACGGTATCTCTTACCGTCTTTGTGATATCAACATAAGTCGATGTCCTTATCTCGCCTCCGACAAGAGCCATGCCCGTTGTAACAAATGTCTCACATGCAACATGCCCGTTTGGATCGTCTTTAAGAACCGCATCCAAAACCGCATCTGAAATTTGGTCTGCCATTTTGTCCGGGTGCCCTTCGGTCACCGATTCGGATGTAAAAAAATGTTTTCCATTAGCCATATCTAATCACCTTTAGTTGTTTTAAAATAAAGTTTGTCCGGGCAGTATATATACCCTCTTGAAAGAAATATTCTTATTGGAATAAATTTTGTGTGTTATATGTTTTAAGAAGTTTAATTAGTCACTTATGGGTTTTTATATGTATGATTGAGTAAATCCGATTATAGCAGACCAATAAAGTAATTCCGCTTTATTTTTCCCAAAACTGAAAAACACAGTCTAATGTACGATTTTATTGCCAATGCTTTATTTGAAAATCAGTCGAATCATCTGACTCAAAAAATATGTGTGGTGT
>JAGLIP010000216.1 GCA_023142905.1 Candidatus Aenigmatarchaeota archaeon
TTCGCCTCCACCCACCTATTGGAGGGTATGAGCGCAAAGGGATTAGAAAAGGTTTCAACCAGGGCGGGGCTCTTGGTTATAGAGGCGAAAAAATAAATAAATTAATTGAAAAGATGATGATTTAAATGACTACAAACAGGACAAAAAAAGTAAGAAAACTTAGGGGTTCCAGAACCTATGGCTGGGGTTCTCCTAAAAAGCACCGAGGGGCTGGAAGCCGCGGCGGTGTGGGCAATGCAGGCCGGGGTAAAAAAGGCCAGCAGGCAATGTCTCAAGTAAACAATGAAAAGGGAAGTGGAATTGGCTCAAAAGGCTTTACGCTACCTGCAATTGTTAAGAAAATAAACAATCCCATAAATTTGTCCGAACTGGAAAAAAATGTTGAAAACTATATCAAAAACAAAAAAGCTGTAAAAGAAAAAGATGCAGTTGTGATTGACATAAGCGCTCTTGGCTTCAACAAAGTTCTTGGGGCAGGTTCCATAAAAACTAAAATGATTTTAAAATCAAAAAGCTTCTCAAAAATTGCCGAAAAAAAGATAAAAGATGCAAAAGGGGAAGCTCAAGTCATTTAGGTGTATTAATTGAATTACGAAGTTTTACTTCAAAAATTGCCGGGTATATCATCACCAGTAAAACGGCTTACATTTAATGCGCGCATAAAATGGACTTTATATGTTCTTGTTATTTATTTTGCGCTAACGCAAATACCCATATGGGGCATTTCTGATGCCGGGGGATCACAGTTTGCACAAGTATCAACGCTTCTTGGTGCAAGTTTTGGCTCTCTTCTGACTTTAGGCATCGGACCTATTGTGACTTCAAGCATTATACTCCAGCTTCTTGTAGGGGCGGGCATCCTTGGATGGGACTTGTCCACACATCACGGAAAAGTGATGTTCCAGGGGACACAAAAGCTTTTAGCATTTTCATTTGCGCTTCTTGAAGCTATTGCATTCACTATTTTTGGGGCAATACCCCCAGCATCAGGAGATCCTTTTACTGTCGGCATGGTAATATTCCAGGTGGCTTTAGGCGGATGGCTCGTAATATTTTTAGATGAAATTGTAT
>JAGLIP010000217.1 GCA_023142905.1 Candidatus Aenigmatarchaeota archaeon
GGCTTTTTAGGGAAAATTTTCTACAGCAATCCGCATTTCAAGAAGAGGACAAATACTGCACAGAAAAAAAGCAGCATGAAATGATTATGTCATTTGCAGCACTTTTAGATGTTGGGCTTAAAAAAATAAAACAAGACAAAGATTTTGAATACCCTAAAGAAATAATTGATTCCATCGCCCGTATGAAGTTTGAAAAAAAGGATTCATTTAAGGATTTGCGTGAAAAAATAGAGGCGTGTGATGCATAATGAAGTGTATTGTTACGGGTGGTTGTGGTTTTATTGGAAGCCATCTTGTTGACGCCCTTGTTTCATGCGGAGACGAAGTTATTGTTATAGACAATCTTATTTCGGGAAATACAAAAACCATAGAAAAACATATCAAAAAAAAGAACTTTTCTTTTGTAAAAGAAGACATTCTCAACAAAAACAAAATGATGAATATCACAAAGAATGCTGATTTCATCTGGCACATTGCAGCAAACCCCGATGTTAAGGGAAGCGCCAATGACCCGAACACTCATATGAAACAAACCATTGAAGCAACAAAAATAGTGCTGGATTGTGTTGTCAAAAACAAAGTAAAAGGAATTGCATTCACATCCACTTCCACGGTATATGGCGAAGCAAAGGAACTCCCCACAAAAGAATCATACGGCCCATGCATGCCGATATCCATATATGGCGCTGCAAAGCTTGCAGCAGAAGCGCTTATCTGTGCGTACGCCAGAACATATGGTTTTAATGCAGCAATATTCAGGTTCGCAAATGTTGTCGGAAGCAGGAGCAATCACGGTGTTATTTTCGATTTCACTAAAAAGCTCAAGAAAAACAAAAAAGAGCTTGAGATTTTGGGTGACGGGACACAGACAAAATCGTACATTTATGTTTCAGACTGCGTAAGTGGTATGCTTTCCGGTGTTGGAAAAAAGAAAAAACCTGTTGAAATATACAATATTGGCTCCTCTGACGCAATCACCGTTACAGAACTTGCAGAAACAGTTACTTCAACTCTTGGGCTTAATGGTGTTA
>JAGLIP010000218.1 GCA_023142905.1 Candidatus Aenigmatarchaeota archaeon
TTTGGCTTATAGTATGCCCTTTCAGCAAAACGGCTGCGCATAAAGTAGGGAAAAATCTCCTTAAAGACATATCCCCACATCATATCCTTGTCCTTGGAATTGCTGATGCCGTCATTGAATTCCTCTAGATTGTTATTTAATGAATTCAAGATGTTGTGACCTTTTTCACGTAGATCTTCACGTATATCAGGAAAAGAATCCTGCTGCAGCATATGAGAAAGATCAAAAAATTGAGCCTTTGATTTTTCCACCACTTTATTGACGGTCTTTCCGTCAGACGTCTGAAAAAAATTTATGGGCAGAGGTCTTGATTCCGTATAACCGTGGCCTCCTGTGGACAGTGATGCCGCATAGCTTATGAGTGGCTCCCTCTCTTCCAGAATACGGCGGAATTTTTCACAGATGGACCGCGTAATAAGTGTTAAAAAATTACCATAAAGTACCGGGTCTTCATTGAGGAGTTTTTCCATGTTGTTATGGTTAAAAACTCGAATTTCTGCATTTTCGACTGCCCGTATGTCACGAATCCGTGACACATTGTCAATAAAGCCGATTTCCCCAAAAAAATTCCCTGCGCCGATAAGGGCTACTGTGACCTTTGTGCCATCAGAGGTGTAGGAGACCTCAATAGCCCCCTTTTTTACAAAATATAATGACCGGGACTCCGATCCTTCAAGTACAACTTCTTTATTCTTTTCACAGAACATTGAATGTGAATAGGGTAAAACCTTCTCAACAATTATACTTTTTTCAGGCATTGAATACGCTTGAGAAACAGGTGGTAGAGGTGATGAAGTGTCGATCTTATTCATAAAAGGCCTCCGGGTGTTCCTGTTACTATTTAATCTTGGCTCTATATGGATTCCAGGTTGGTAAAATTTTACTACGCTAATTTGCCTGATTTGTGTCAAACGATAAAAATAATCTTTCTGTAATTTCAGCAGGTTAGCTTTTGTCGAAACATGAAACCCACACGGATTAAACAAGATTTCAGCCACCAACCTGAAATCCATATAGAGCCAAAA
>JAGLIP010000022.1 GCA_023142905.1 Candidatus Aenigmatarchaeota archaeon
GCATTTCTTCTTTCATGCCTTTTCTCTTTCTTATTGCAAGAACTGTTTTTTGCTGCAGGTCATTTGGAAGCTTCTCATACAATATATCTACAAGTGCCTGAAAACCCCTGCCGCCTGTTGCAGATATAAGGCCTGCTTCAAAACCAAACATCTCGGCTACAGGAAGCTTTGCGGTAATAATACTCATTCCAAGCTCTTCTTCCATATTCATAATTTGACCGCGCCTGTTCTGTATTTCTTTAGTCACATTACCCATAGCATCTATAGGTGTGTCAATTCTTAAAACCTGTTTTGGCTCATAGATTGAAGCACCGCCGTCAAGCATTGCATTCTTGATTGCAGAACGAATCGCAGGGTATACCTGTGCAGGCCCTCTATGGATTGCATCTTCATGCAGTTTTGCATCCATAAGCATAATCTTTACACCAAAACCCGGCTCATTCGCCAAAGGCCCCTGATCCATCACTTGCTGGAAACCGCTCATCACAAGCTCAATTACTTCATTAAGCTGCACAATACCACGGGTAAGATTTACAAGCATATTGCCGTTTGTGATATACAATATTTTTTTTGCCTCATCCCTATCCATCCCTGCATCCGCAAGCTTTGAAGCGACATCGGTAATATCCTGCTTTCTTAATTTTCCTTGAGGAATCTCACCGGAATTAAGCACCTCAACAATTTTTGGGTTTATTGACTGCACTTTTATAAAGAATTTATTGTGCTTATTAGGGGATTTTCCCTCAAATTCCTGTGATTCTTTCAAAACACCTTCTTTATATATTACAATTGGTTTTGAAACAACAATATCAATTCCCCGCTCCTTTATGAACCGCTCAATTTTCGCCTCAATATGAAGCTCACCTAAAGCAGAAACAAGTGTCTCTCCAGTATCTTCTGATATCGATATGCGGATTGTTGGGTCTTCTTTTGACCTTTGTTTTAAAACATCAATAAGCTTTGGAAGGTCTTTTATGTTTTTTACTTCAATTGATTTTGTAACAACCGGCTCAAAAACATGCTGTATTCCTTCAAAAGCTGCAGTGTCCTTGTGTTCGAGGTCTGTTATTGTATCTCCGGACGAAGCCGTTCCAATACCCGTAACAGCAATTATGTTGCCTACAGGAATAGAACCCATCTGTACTCTTCTTGGACCCGCATAAACACCAACCTGCTGTATTCGTGCATTATCTTTTCTGTTAACATTGTATATTTCCTGGCCTTCTTTGATTGTACCTGAAAATAAACGGACTGTCGATACATTTCCGGCATGCTTGTCTGTGGTAACATTTGTTACAACTCCTGCAAGGGGCCCGTCAGGATTGCATGCAGCCATTGATTTTCCAACCTCTGTATCAATATCCCCAGTCCAGATTTTCTTTATCCGGTATTTCTGGGAATCAATAGGGCTTGGAAGGTGCTTTACAACCATATCTAAAATGATTTCATGGATGACTGCCTTTTTGGAAAGCTCTTTTTCCTGATCTTTTTCAGTCATATCAATTATGTCTTTAAACGATACGCCTGTCTTTTTCATGTATGGGACAGACATAGCCCAGTTTTTATAAGCTGAACCGAAAGCGACTTTTCCTGACTGAACATCCACCATCCAGTCTAATTTGTGCTCTTCCGGTGCGTATTTTCTAATCAAGCTGTTTACATGGTTTATATGCTTTGTAAATCTTTCAAGCATTTGTTCTGGTGTAAGCTTAAGCTCTTTTATGAGCCGATCAACCTTATTTATGAAAAGAACAGGTTTTACTCTCTCCTTTAATGCCTGCCTAAGTACCGTTTCTGTCTGAGGCATAGCGCCCTCAACAGCGCAAACCACAACAACAGCACCATCCACTGCCCTCATAGCTCGTGTAACATCCCCGCCGAAATCAACATGGCCGGGAGTATCAATAAGATTAATAAGATATCCTTTTTCCCCAACTTCGTGAACCATAGATACATTCGCAGAATATATTGTAATTCCCCGCTCCTGTTCCTGTGCGTCGAAATCCATGAAGCACTGCTTTCCTGCAAGATCTTCTGAAATCATTCCTGCACCCGATAAAAGATTATCTGATAAAGTTGTCTTTCCGTGGTCTATATGTGCTGCAATTGCAATATTTCTAATATTTATAGGTGTTTTTGCGATTGCCTTAATCGTCTCTGTTGTCCTTTCAACTTTTGATGCCATGTTATATTACACCTCATTTAAAAATGATTTTTATTTTTTATATCAAGAATCCTTTAGAATCAGGTCTTGTCACTATGTTCGTAAGTTCTTTTTGACTGTTAGCTTTAAATGTTTTGTGTATTTTATACAGGCATCCAAAAAAAAGAACAAAAATCCAAAACATTTATATATTTATTCAACCCAAGTGTATACGCACATGAACATAAACCCCTATTCTAAACTAACCACATCGTGCCCTTGTTCGTGTTTTAAAACTTAAAAAAATAAAAATTTGGTGCAATGTATGACAAAAAAAGACAAAAAAGAAGAAACAGAAATCGTAGAAACACTAAAAAAACAGCTTGAAGAAAAAACAGCCAAACTAAGCGAACAGGAAGATATGCTAAAAAGGCTTCAGGCAGAATTCGAGAACTACAATAAACGCACAGAAAAAGAAAAACAAGATACACTCGCGTATGCAAATGAAAAAATAATAATTGAGCTTCTAGACATCCTTGACAACTTCGAGCGGGCAATGGGTGAGATGAAAAAAACAGAAGAAACAGGCAAAATAAAAACAGGTATTGAGCTTATCTTCAAACAATTATACCAGTTGCTTAAAACCAAAGGAGTCGAAGAAATAGAAGCATCAGAAAAACAATTTGACCCTAAAAAACACGAAGCATTGATGCAGATAGTATCAGGCAATCACGAAGAGGACACAGTAATACAAGTTATGCAAAAAGGATACATGTTAAAAGAAAAAGTTATCCGCCCGACAAAAGTGGCGGTATCCAAAAAAGAAAATAAAGATAAAACAGGTGAGTGAATATGAGCAAAATTATAGGAATTGACTTAGGAACAACAAACTCCGCAGTAGCGGTTCTTGAAGGCGGTAAGCCGGTAATAATCCCAAACAAGGAAGGCGATAGGACAACGCCGTCAATTGTAGGAATATCTAAAACAGGCGAAAGGCTTGTGGGTGTCACTGCAAAAAGACAGGCAATCTCAAACCCGGACAACACAATTCGTTCAATAAAGCGAAAAATAGGAACTAAAGACAAAATAAAAATGGGCGAAAAAGATTACACCCCCCAGGAAATCTCAGCCATGATATTACAGAAACTAAAAGCAGATGCTGAAAGTTATCTTGGAGAAAAGGTAACAAAAGCAGTAATAACTGTTCCCGCATATTTTAGCGACGCTCAAAGACAGGCAACAAAAGATGCCGGAAAAATCGCAGGCTTAGAAGTAGAAAGAATCATAAACGAACCAACCGCTGCCGCATTATCCTACGGTCTTGACAAAAAAGAAGAAAAACAAGTTCTTATATTTGACCTTGGCGGAGGAACATTCGATGTATCCATATTGGAGCTTGGAGATGGTGTGTTCCATGTAAAGTCCACTTCAGGAAACAACAAGCTTGGAGGCGACGATTTTGACGATGTTGTTGTAACGCATATTGCAGACACATTCAAAAAAGAAGAAGGCATTGACCTTTCAAAAGACAAGATGGTTATGCAGCGCCTAAAAGATGCAGCAGAAAAGGCAAAAATCGAGCTATCCACCACAGAAACAACAAACATAAACCTGCCGTTCATAACATCAGACGCAAACGGGCCAAAGCATCTTGACATTAATTTGACAAGAGCAGACTTTGACAAGATTACACAAGACCTTGTAGAAAAAACAGCAGGCCCGGTAACTCAAGCTCTAAAAGATGCCAAAATGAGTCCTAAAGACATAGAAAAAGTGCTTCTTGTAGGCGGTTCAACAAGAATTCCCGCAGTTCAGAAACGAGTAAAAGATATACTTGAAAAAGACGCTTCAAAAGACATAAATCCTGATGAAGCCGTGGCACTCGGAGCCGCAATACAAGGTGGTGTCCTTGCAGGCGATGTAAAGGATGTGCTTCTTTTAGATGTAACACCATTGACACTAAGCATAGAAACTATGGGTGGAATCGCAACTCCGCTAATTGAAAGAAACACAACAATCCCTGCAAAAAAGACACAGGTGTTCTCAACAGCAGCTGACAACCAGCCCGCTGTAGAGATAAAAGTGCTTCAGGGAGAAAGAAAGATGTCCGCAGATAACAAATCATTAGGACAATTTACCCTTGACGGAATCCCTCCGGCACCAAGAGGAATACCGCAAATTGAAGTAACCTTTGACATTGACGCAAACGGCATATTGAATGTAGGCGCCAAAGACTTAGGAACCGGAAAAGAGCAGTCAATAACAATAAAGAAATCAGACGGCGGGCTTTCCGAAGATGACATAAACACGATGGTAAAAGATGCAGAAGAAAACGCAGCCGAAGACGAAAAGAAAAAAGAGGCCGTAAGTGTCAGAAACGAGGCAGACACACTTGTTTTCACCGCAGAAAAAACCTTAAAAGACGCAAAGGAACATGTAAGCGAAGACCAGAAAAAAGAAATTGAAAAAAGTATTGAAGAGCTAAAAGAGCTTCTTAAAAACGAAGACATAGATGCCATAAAGAAAAAGACAGAAGAGCTTACCGGAAAAATACAGGAAATCGCAGTAAAGATGTATCAGGAAGCGGCACAAACGGCGCAGGCTGAAGAAAAAAAGGACAACACAAAAAAAGATGAAAAAGAAGAAACCGTCGTTGATGCAGACTTTAAGGAAAAGGAAAATGCAGAAAAAAAAGAAACTAAAGATGCTGGCGATAAAGACAAAAAAGACACAGAAGAAAAGAAAAAGGAATAAACCAAGGGCATCAATACAATAAAACTAATTAAAATGGGTGCGAATCATTATGGTTCGCATCCCACAACACTTTTGAATATTTAAACAACAGAAATACAGCATTTATTAAAAGACCATTTTAAAAAAATAAACAACATCATTGACACACAAACAAAGAACATAAAAACCAACTCAATAAGTTTAAAAAAAAGAAGTAGATAATTATGGCAAAAGATTTTTACGACATTCTCGGTGTGTCACGGGACGCAAAACAAGACGAAATTAAAAAAGCATACAAAAAACTCGCAAAAAAGCACCATCCAGACCTAAACAAAGGCGCCAAAGCATCTGAGGAAAAATTCAAAGAAGTAAACAAGGCATTCGAAACCCTAAACAACTCTGAAAAAAGACAGGCATATGATCGGTTCGGTGAACAGGGTGCAAACGGCTTTAATAATAGCGGTTTTGGCGGCGGCAGTTTCAATGCGGAAGATTTCGGCTTTGGAAACATGAATGACATATTTGAAGGATTATTTAGCGGCGGTTTTGGTGGGTCAAGACAAAACAGGAACGCTCCAAGAAAAGGCGAAGACTTAAAAGTAGAAATAAAAGTGACCTTCAGGGAAGCCGCCCACGGCGTAAAAAAGAATATCACCATACGAAAAAAAGAATCTTGTAAAAACTGCGGCAGTGCAGGCGGTTTTGGCAAAAAGACATGCCGCTCCTGTAATGGTGCTGGCGAGATAAAACGAGTACAGCGAACCATATTAGGCAACATGGTCAATGTAACTACCTGTTCTGATTGCGGAGGTTCAGGAAATTCTTTTGAAAAAATATGCAGCGACTGTAAAGGCGAAGGCAGAAAAACCACGACAAAAAATATAACCGTAGACCTCCCCGCAGGTGTTGATACAGGAAACATGCTAAAGCTTAGAGGCGAAGGCAATGCAGGACACAAAGGCGGGCCTTCAGGCGACATATATGTCGTGGTGGATGTTGAAAAAGACAAAGTTTTTGAGCGCGACGGTAATGATATATACATGGCATCAACAATCACATTCTCACAAGCTGCATTAGGAACGACAATTGATGTGCCAACCATTGCAGGAAAAACAGCAGAACTTAAAATCCCTCAAGGAACGCAGACACACACGCTTTTCAGGCTCAAAAAAAGAGGATTCCCAAACCTTAACGGCTTTGGCTCAGGCGACCAGTTCGTCCGTGTGATTATAAACACGCCAAAAAGCTTGAGCAAAAAAGAGCGTGAGCTTTTAGAAGAGCTCAGCAATATCGAAAGTCATGAAGCACCAAAAACAGAAAAAACATTCTTCGACAAATTCAAAGACAATGTTAAAGAAGCGTTTTAACGCAACAAACTAATTTTATGCTATCAACACTATTACTTTCAGTAATAAGATGGTCATAAATATAGGGGTTGCCTCCAGAATTATTCTTAACAAAAGATAGAATGTTACAAACGGATTCGTAAAATATTTCAGGATGCTTTAGGGTATCCGCAATGAGAAATACAGAACGCAAAGGATTATTTTTTTGCGATTGACCACATAAGGTTAAAGTAGTTCATGAATGAGTGGGCTATTTCTTTGCTTTTTATCTTGATTGCCAAAGGATTGTTGGAATATATTGTAAAATTTATATTGTCCCCGTAAATTGCGGTTGTTAATGGTGTTGTGTATTCTCTTGGGAGATATCTTATTTCTGCCAGTGGAATGTTAAGCTTTTTTTCCCTTACATTTTCGTTAAACAATATAGTTGCTTTAATTTTTAGTCCGGCTCGCTTTTTAAGAAATTGCGGCATAAAATACCTTAAATAGTCAAAAACCTCGCCATTACCTGCAATAACATAGATTTTTTTAGCAGTAAGTTGACTGTTTATTACTGTTTTTATGCCGTCTTTTCCAATGAACACCTTAGCGCTTATCTCTTCCTCGCTTTCGTTATGTTTTCTTAGCAGTTCTGGCAATATTGTCTCCAGATTCGCTTCTTTTTCTTTTAGAATTTCAATAAATCTCTCCGGGGTTGCTGCCATGTATTGTTTTTTATTGTCTTTTATCGTATAGCTTACAAAACCTTTATCAAGGAGCTTTTGAAGTATTTCGTATATGCTTTTTCTTGAGACTTTTGCTTTGTTTATAATATCTGCCATTGATGCTGAGTCTAAGCTAATTAGCGCAAGATAAACATCAACTTCTTTTGGTGTCAGTCCTGTGTCTTGCAGTATTTTCCGATCCATTGTTGTTTTTTTAGTTACCGGGTCTTATATATGTTGTGGTTTTGTGTCCTGCTAGTAGGACACACAAATTCTTATACTCTAAAAGATATTGTTATTGATAAGTAGTAATTGTTTGAAAGGAGATGATAAAAATGGCAACACAAACTATAGGCAAAAAGATTATAAGCAAAGTGGCTGAAAAAATCCCGCTTAAATACTTTGTACCTGTAATGGGTGGTATTGGGATTGGCGCATCAGTAATGTATTGTATTGCAAAAAGTGCCTCTAATCAGTATGATGATCTTCCAGCTACAGAAATCACAGGCTATGCAGATATTATTAATTGTACTGATGAGATACCGAAGGTGCCCGAAGGAACATATAATGAAACACCTGCAAATGTTGATAATAAAATACAACCAGATTCATTTACTAAAGAAATTTGCCTAAATAGACATGGTAATGAGTCCATTGAAGAAATCGGCAAACTCGGCGGTATTGAACTTGAACTGAGTGTTGATCATGGAAATGAAACTGTTGATATAACTAAAATTACCGAAGTTCCCCATATGCCAAGCTCATACAATGAAGAGCCACTGCATCTGCATGATTCTTTATCTCTTAATTCGACTAATGGTCACACTTATAAAATAAATTTAACGGATTTTGGTAAAAATGGAGAGGCAATGCTTGAAATAACAAATCTGGAAACGGGTAAATCTGTGACTAAATTTGTCGAAAATGGGTACACAGAAGCGTTGAAATTTGGCAATGAAACATTAGAGCTAAGTGTAAATAAATTATTCAGTGGAGGCGGAAATTATGGAAAATTCCTGGAAGTATCTGCTAAGACCTACTAAAATCTTGAAACCTCTATGCGACCCCGCCCTAAAGGACGGAGTTTCAACAGTTGTAGATAAATAATGCGTGTAAAGCGCATGCTCTGCCATAAAATGTGTAAACAGTATGGTAAGCGCTTCTTTTTCTTTTATCGCCAAAATGAAGAACCCAACCACAGCAAGCTGCGGGGTATTAAACCCAAGAAAGAATAAATTCACAAAACAAACCAAATTCTTTAAACCAATAACCTTTAACGCTCACATAAGACCCTGTTCTTCAAGAAGTCTTCTTGTTTTTTGATTTTCGCGTGCAACAGAATCATTATATCTTTGTTTAATCAACGCAATATGATACAGATACGAATTATTTTTCCAATATACGGGAAATCCCCTATATGGCGACCAATCAAAACGAAATGTTGCATGTTCAGCACTGCCTTCTGTTATCGGAAACCCTTCACCGAGAACATCTACAGGAATACCTGTTTTTTCTTCTGCATCTGATGCAACGGTCATACAATAAAGCACATCTATTGTATTGTACAAACTATCAACACCATACGGCAACCCTTCAAAAAAATCAACTTCTAAATCAAGGTCAGTTATTCCTCTTTCCGCATCCCTGCCACTAAGCCTGCTTTCAGCACCGATTACTCTAATCCCTTCAATATTTTTAATGCCCTCGGCCATATTTCCTACAACCTTCAAACCATAGCCAAGTCTTTCAAGTTCAAGAGGCGAATCTTCCGCACGCATACGCCAGTAATATTTCACAATTTCCCGAGGCGAAAAAACAGAATACCCTTTTTTCTGCATATTTTCCTTAACATAATCAACATCAAAAGATAGTTCTTCAGGATAATTCTCAAAAACATAAGCAAGAGAATTTATTTGAACTTTAAATCCGGGGCAGGACATAAGAGAATCCACAGAAACTGGTTTTATTTCATCATATGAAAAATCTTTATTCTCTATGCGTTCTGCTATCGCATGCAAAATAATATCCTGCTGCGTATCATCAAGATCGAATTTAAAAACACCCACCAAACTAGTATCCATAATTCCATTTTCAAGATAGTTTTCAACAGCACTACGAAAATAATCCATAAACCATATATAAATGATAACACATTTTAAATCTAACGCTCATAGATTTATAGCATCTTCTATTAAGCACACACATCTTGCATGTATTTTTTCCGTTTGAAAAACAAAACCAACAATTCTAAATCAAATATCGGCTTCCGAATTAGATTTGTTCAGAATGAATTACCCAATCGCAGCAAGCTGCGGGGTATCTAACTAAAGGTTATCAATGTCAATTGCTTTACATCTCTGCCTTGTTTTCCCACATATTTCTTAATTTCTTCTAATCCTCTTCCATCACCAACGGTATCTATATGCCC
>JAGLIP010000023.1 GCA_023142905.1 Candidatus Aenigmatarchaeota archaeon
CCTTGACGCTCTTGACGCTGTTGTTGTATCCCATGCGCACCTTGACCACTCCGGATTCGTGCCTTATCTTTACGAATACGGATATACAGGACCTCTTTACACAACAAAACCAACAAGAGACTTAATGGCCATGCTTACACTTGATTATATCGATGTGCTTCAAAGAGAATACGGAAAAGCACCTTACACTTCAAAAGGCATAAAAAATGCAATCAAACACTCAATAACACCTGAATTCGGCGAAGTTTGCGACCTTACGCCGGATATGCGTCTCACTTTCCAGAATGCAGGACACATCTTAGGCTCTGCATTATCGCACATCCACATTGGTGAAGGCCTTCACAACCTCCTTTATACCGGCGACTTAAAATTCGGGCCTACAAAACTATTAGAACCTGCATACACAAGATTCTCGCGAGTAGAAACCCTTCTTATGGAATCAACATACGGGGGCCCGCAGGATTTCATACCTGCAAAAAAAGAAGCAGACGCAAACCTTATAGCCGCGATAACTGAAACAATAAAGCGAAAAGGAAAAGTAATAATACCTGCATTTTCAGTAGGCCGAGCACAGGAAGTAATGGTTGTTCTGGCAGAATATGCACGAAGAAACCCTGATTTCAATTTTCCGATATACCTTGACGGCATGATTTGGGATGCAACCGCAATACATACAACATACCCTGAATTCCTGTCAAGAAATCTTCAAAGGCAAATTTTCCACTATAACAACAATCCATTCACATCAGATCTTTTTAATGAAGTCAAAAGCCAGACTGAAAGGAAAAAAATAATTGACGAAAAAGACCCTTCAATCATAATCACAACCTCGGGCATGATTACGGGCGGGCCCATAATGGAATACCTAAAATATCTTTCGGGCAACAAGAAAAATATGTTGATATTCATAGGTTATCAGGCACAGGGTACTTTAGGTTCCAGAATACAAAAAGGATGGCGCGACATCCCTCTAGCAAATAAAACCGGTGGCACAACAATGATAAAAATGGAAGTAGAAATAAGGACTGTTGAAGGATTTTCAGGACACTCTGACAGAAACCAGCTTATAAGCTATGTAGGAAACCTACAGTCAAAGCCAGATCACATAATATTAAACCACGGCGAAGCATCCAAATCAGTAAACCTGGCATCAACCCTGCACAAGATTTACAAAAAAGAAACAACCGTACCGCAGAATTTGGATGCTTTACGATTGAAATGATTGAAAACACAAGATATGTAAAAAATATTTAGATTAATTCTTTGATTTTTATTTAAACACAAACCATACATCACAAAAAATACATAATAAAACCGCAAGCTTTAAAACATTTTAATTCTTATCATTATTTGGTGGTGATTCATTTGGTTCCGTATTATGGTGGTAAAAAAAGCACATTTTATAGAAAAGGTCATGGTAGCAATAGTAAAAGAACACATTCTGAACAAGAAAGAATAAATAAAGCAAAGAAAAGAAAAGAGGGCGTAAAAAATACTTTTGCACATAATACACCTCGTATCTTAGAAATAAACGAAGCTGTAAACTTCTATGTGCAATATTATCGCAATTTTACAATGAATGGCGGTATAATAGATAGATTACAGCTACATGAAGCAGCATCTAAACATTTTAAACATAGTATTCCGCCAAATAAAGTAATACTTCGAAACCTTCCAGATGACACTTATTCAAATATAATGCGCCACCCAAAAATAAATAAGAACAAAAGAACGGTTATATATCATTTAATAAAGTACCTACAAGAAGATGTAAGAGGTTTAACAAATTATGATTTAGAAACAATAGTGCCTGGTATTATTGGGGTTATGGAAACAAATAAAACAGATATTCCTTCATTTTTACAAATTTTAAATTATCTCCCGTCAGAATTAAAAAAAGACCTATCACAAACAGAAAAAGCATACACAAAGTTAATCGATGAATTAACACCGTTAGAACCGGTTAAACTTGGTAGTGGGTATATTTCAACGGCTGTTGAGGCTTTAAATTATTAATTATTCTAAAACATAGCTATATTTTTGCCATCTTCGGTTTTTCTGTTTTATCCCAAAGCCTTAGAAGCTCATTTATTTTTGCTGTTCGCATATCTGCGATACCGCATTTTATGATGGGGCTTTCAAAATCAAGTGCCATCCGTGCTATTGTCGCATCCGTTGTCTCGCCGGATCTATGGGACATAACAGGAGTTATGCGGGTTTTTTTGCACAATTTTATTGCTTCAACAGTTTGTGAGACAGTTCCAATTTGATTCGGTTTTACAATCATGGCGTTTATTTTCTTTACTGCTTTATGTATTCTTTGAGTGTTTGTTGTTGTGAGGTCATCGCCGCACACAAGTGTTTTTTTATTTTTGGAGAGAATTTCAGAAAAGCCGTCAAAATCATCTTCATTCATTGGATCCTCAACATAGAATAACCTGTATTTTTTTATCAGGTGGTTCACAAAATCTATCTGCTCATCCTCGCTTAAAAACTGATCTTTTTGTTTGTAATAATATTTGTTGTGGCGATACATTTCAGATGCTGCAATATCAAGCCCAATCGCGCAGCCGTTATGATCCGCAATTGGCTTTAAAATATCCATAAGCTCCATAAATCCAATAGTTGCCGTAAGCGCACCCTCATCATTCATGCCTACGGAAAGCCCTATATCTTTTAGCTCTTTTTTAAGCTCGTGGTATGCATCAGTCATTTTTTGCACCGCATCAGGAAAGGTTTTTGCGTTTTTAGGGCATAAAAGGACTTCCTGCATATCGCATGCGCCCCCATGCGCCCCGCCGCCAAAAACATTTCCTAAAGGGTATGGAAAAACACTTTTTCTCTCCGTATTTTGAGACCACAAAAAATTATACACTGCAAAAGAAGTCGCAATAGCCCCATTTGAACCGATTTTTCCTGTTAGGAATTTAAGCTTTCGGTCAATCTCTTTTTGGTTTATTTCGTGATTTAAAAACGCTTTTTTAATTTTTCGATTTATGAAGTCGCATGCAACTTCGGCTGGAACTGTAGGCACTTCATGAGTTCCGGTTGAAGCGCCCGCAGGCGATGCACCCAAAATACCATTTATTTCTGCTTCAACAGTCCAGTTTGCCCGGCTGTCAAGTATTTTTCGTGCATGAATGCTCTCTATATTAGTCATATAGAAATATTGTTTAAGCCCGTATATATAATATTATGACTCATCATCAAGAGCGCAATTGAGCGGCTCAAGAGAATCCCCGCACATAATACATGCAAAATCCCCGTCAAAACCGTCATACAAACGGCATGCTGGTATCTTATTCTCTTTTTTGCATGAAGCGCACCTTATTTTGATGATTTTTTTGAGCATACTAATATTATGGGATGTAAAATTTAAAAAATAGTGATTATCACACAATTATTTAGAATCTTGCGGATTTAAGATTTGCAAGGAAGTCCTTAAGTTTTCGGCGAATTGCAGATTATATTTTTTTATAATCTACAACTGTTGAAACTCCGTTCTTTAGGTCGGAGTTGACAGTTGTAGGGCTTGAAACCGAACCAAACAAACCCCGTCCTTTAGGTCGGGGTCGCATAGAGGATTCATGATTTTTAAACTTTTCGAGAATCTTCTCGACGGCATTTTCAGGAGTCCCTTTTGAAGAATCAATAATAACATCATAAATAGATGTGTCCGTTATATCAATATCGTAGTATTTTTTGTATCGTTTGGAGTCGTAAAAATCGCGTGTTTTCATCTTTTCAAGCACAACATCTATTTTACTGCCCTCTCTTTTTGCAATCCGTTTAGAACGGATGCTTTCGGGCGCAAAAACCCATACTTTAATCTTGGCATTGCATTTAAACCCTGCTATTCTTCCTTCAAAAACCGTACTATTCATTGTATCTGAAAGCTCTTTTTGCCTTAAGTCAAGCATTCGGTCTATTTCGGGATCTTTTTCGCATATTTTCCTAAATTCTGTAAGGCTCATCCCGCGCGATTCGGCATGCTTTCTGAAAAGCTCACCTGTTGAGACAAACTCCATGCATTGCTTTTTTGCAAGAAGCTTCCCGATTGTTGTAGTCCCTGAACCCGAAAGCCCGCTTATGGTTATATTCAAAAAAAACACCTATTTCATAATATCTTTAAGCTCTTCTACTGCTTCATGCAGCTTATTGTTGCGGTTGGTGAGCACTTTTGTGGTTGAGCCCGTCATCATACCGATTGCAAGAGCCACGCTCTTGTTTGCCGTCTGGTGTTCATCTATTAATTCTTCTGAATCTTCATCTCTTGTTCTTGTATCATCATTAGCGCGCCTTCGGTATATCTCTTTTGAAACACCTTCGATAAGAACTACAATATCGGGATTTATCTCTTTTACAACCCATTCAGGAAGACCAACAAGGTACCCTGTAGGCGTTTTTATTATGCAGTGAGTATCAACAACAATGTTTGCCTTTTTAGCATCACTCGCAATTTTCATGCCCGCCATTTTCTGGAGTTTTTTCTGCTCTTCAGGCTCTAGATTTCTTAACTCATCCCGTGTTTTTACAAGCCCCTCGTTTTTTGCAATATCAAACATTTCTGTTCCGTAATTTACCGACTTGTATCTTATTCCATGAGATAAAAGAAGCTCTAATGTCTGGTCTAAAACAGTTGTCTTTCCAGATCCGGGTATTCCTGTTAATATAATTATCTTGTTTTTCTTTTTCATAAAAAAGCACCTCTAAAAAAATATACTTTTGCAACCATTTAAAGATTTTTTATTGCGGATACAATCTACCCAACAATTAAAAATATTGAAATACGCCAATTGCATTAAATTTCATGATTTTTATTGCATGATTTTAAAAATCAACAGCATCTATTCTCCACTCGCGTATAATACTTGTATCCTGATGTTTTTCAGCTTTTCCTTTTTTATATGCGATAAGCCCAATCCATGCAATCATAGCACCATTATCGCCGGCATATTCTTTTGGGACAACAAAATATTTAGCATCTCTTGCCTTTGCCATGATTTCAAGCATTTCCTGAAGTCTCTTATTCTGTGCTACACCACCGGTTAAAAGCACCTCTTTTTTTTCTGTGTGGGCCATTGCCCGTTCAACTGCTTCTGTTAGCATGGCAAATGCAGTCTCCTGGAACGAATAGCATAAATCCTCGACCTTAATGCCTTTTTTATGCCTGCGTTCAAGTTCTGTTGTAATGCCTGCAAAAGAAAAATCCATGCCTTTGACGCGATACGGAAGTTCAATATATTTTCCTTTTTTGGCGAGTTTTTCAACAACCGGCCCTCCCGGGAAACCTAAATCGCAGCTTCGTGCGAACTTGTCAATAGCGTTTCCAATAGCAATGTCTAGAGTCTCTCCGAAAACGCGGTATCTTCCTTCAGTAAAACCTATAATCTGTGTATTTCCGCCGGAAACATAAAGAATTATTGGATCTTGTGCTCCTGTTTTAACTTTTCCGATTTCCACATGAGCAAGGCAGTGGTTGACGCCCACAATAGGTTTTTTATGTTTGAGGGCTAGTGCTCGTGCAATAGTTGCTGTAAGCTTGAGGCATGGCTGTAACCCAGGGCCTTTTGAGAACGATATGACATCTATGTCTTTTATTGATAGTTTTGCTTCTTTAAGCGCTTTTTTAATCAGTTCGGGAATAGCATCTGCATGGTGCTCAACTGCTTTTCTTGGATGGATTCCCTCTTTTGGAAAATAAGATGCGCTAACATTTGAAAGAACATTGCATTTATCGTCCACAATGCCTACGCCGACGGTGTGGGCTGTGCCTTCAATGCCAATAGAGTACATGTTTTAGTTTTAAGAGAAGAAGTTTAAAAGATTGTTTGAAAAAATCATTCCTTCTTGACAGAAACTTCTTTAAATCCGCATGAGCCGCATACTAAACGATTGGTGTGTGTTGCAAGCATTTTTTTGCATTTAGGGCATGACTTGAACTTTCGTGTCAATTTATCGCCGGAAACTTCGTATTTTTCAGACTGTTTAACATTTTTGTGCTTGCTTTTACTTTTTACTTTTTTAGGCATAAGAATCATTCCTCTTTACTATCTTTTTCTTTTACTGTATCTTCTTTAGGCTTGTCTTCTGCTGTTTTTTCAGCAGGATTTTCTTTTTTTACTTCTTTTGGCTCTTCTGCTTTGGTTTCGGGCTCTTCTTTCTTTTCTTCTTCTACAGGCTTTGAATCTGATGCTTTTTCTTTAGGGGCATCTTTTGATTCTTCGGGTTTTGACTCGCTTGTTGACTCTTCTGCTTTTGGGGCCTCTTCCTTTTTAGCTTCCTTTATCGCCTTGTCATAAACCTTTGCGATGCCTTTTACATCCCATCTTCCTGCACCCTGATAAACATGAGTCACAACAACATGGGTCTCTTTAGCTTTAAGCTTTTCTGCAATTTCTTTTTCAAGCTCTTTTTTGCTTGGGGTAATACCTTCATGTGATATAAAAAATTGAATATCTCTTCGCTCCATTAGCGGGTTTTTCCTATCATTAGTTATATCTATTTCCATAAAACCACCTTTAAACTATCTGTAACGCGTATTTTCCGGGAACCGCATGCCCTGATTTTTTTGCAATTTCAGATTCGGGATCATAAATAAGGACAACACCTTTCCAGTTTCTTGTCAGGTCTTTTCCTTTACAGACTACGCACTCTTTTCCTTCAACAAGCCGTTTGCATGCTCTGCATGCTTTTTCACCAGTCATAAAAACACCTATTTTTTAGCTTTCGCTTTATCTTTCACTTGGTCTTTTGCCTTAGTGTTATCTTCTGCTTTTTTTTGCTTGTCCTGCTCAATCCATGCAAGATTTCCAAGACCCGGCTGCCTCATTGTAAGATTAATCTTGTTGACTTCCTTTTTCTCAAGGCTTATGCCGATTATCCTTGCACGCACAATGTCTCCGACTTTCAATGTCTTGCTTGCATCTTTTGTTGCAAGGACTTCTAGTTTTTTATCAAATCCTATATAATCATTTAGTATCTGGGAAATGTGGCAAAGACCATCAACAGGACCAAATCGCACAAATACACCAAAATCCGTGATATCCACAACTTCGCCTTCAATGATTTCATGAAGTCGTGGTATGGACATTAAAGCACTATATTTGACTTTGTAATATATGCCCGCATCTTCTACTTTTATTGTTCCGCCGGCAACATTATCAATACTGTTTATTTTAAGGACAACGCCTTTATTTTCAAGTATCTTGTTCTCATATTTCTGAGCAAGGCTTTTTTGCACTGCTTCTTCTTTTTTCCCGCCGATAAATTCGGGCTCAACCCGGACAATATCTTCAATTGTTGCAATTTCAAACATATTTTTCTACCCTCATATAACGATAAACTTCACTTTGGTTCTAAAGAGAATTAGAATTAAATATACTTAGGTATGTCAGCTTTTTAAAAGTAATGGTTGTTTTATCGACAACTAAAACATTTTAGGTGTGTTAGAACACAATAATATAAATATCCTTATAGGTATTTTTCTAATATGGGTGAAACTGATGACAGAAAAACTTTTTTATGAAAATCCATATTTGAAGGAATTCCATGCAAAAGTAGTTGAAGCAGACGGCAACAAAGTCGTTTTAGATAAAACCTGTTTTTTCCCTAAAGGCGGCGGCCAGGTCGGAGATACAGGACAGATAAATGCAATTAAAGTAATTGACACCATAAAAAGCCAGGACAAAAAGAAAATAATTCATATTTTAGAAAAACATGCAAGTTTTAAAACAGGTGACAAAATTTCGGGGAAAATCGACTGGGAAAGAAGATATAAAATAATGAGACTCCATTCGGCATCACATATAGTCATGTATTTTATGGAAAAGGTTTTCGGCAATTGGTGTGTAGCAAATGCAGCAGCAATGGTTGATGAAAAGAAAGACCGGTCTACATATCCCTTTAAAGATGCTGTTGATGCAGATAAATTGAAATTGGTCGAAAAAAAGACAAATGAATTCCTCTTAAGAAACCTTGACATAATTGCTTGGCCGGATGCAAAAAACCCGGATTATCGATATTGGAAATGCGATTTTTTAGAGATTCCCTGCGGCGGAACTGCTGTTAAGAACACAAAAGAAATCGGTAAAATAGTAGTTAAAAAAGGAAAAAGCGCAGGCAAAGGGAAAACAAGGATAGAAACATTGCTTGCAGAAGATGTGGTTGTGGTAGGGCATCCAAAACAAAAAAACAAAACAAAAAACAATACTCAAAAGAGCGAAAAGACTAACGACGAAAAAACATTTAAGCACTGGGCAGACTCTTTTGCAGAAAAGATTGAAGAGCGGGCGAAAAAAGATCCGGTTTTAAAAAAAATTGTTAAAAAAACAGGATTCTTTGTCTATGATGAAAAAACACCATCAGGAAAGATACACATTGGCGCTGGGCGTGGGTGGATAATACACGATGCAGTTGCAAAAGCTCTTCGAGACCGTGGGCTTAATGCCAAATTCATACTTTCATCAGATGACATGGATCCATTTGATAAGGTTCCAAATTATCTTGATTTTAAAAAATACGAGAAATACTTAGGCGTTCCTTTCATAAACATTCCCTCTCCTGTTTTAGGATACAAAAGCTATGCAGAATATTATTTCAAGCAGTGCACAGACAAATTCAAGGAATTCGGAATCGAATGCAATCTTGTAAGCACAGGTACGGACTATATTAACGGAAAGTTCAATCGCACAATAAAGATTGCGCTTGACAATGCAGATAAAATACGCGAGATATACAAGCGATTTTCAAGAAAAGGCTCAATAGGAACCGAAAGATTCCCTTTTAACCCATTATGCGAGAAATGCGGGAAAATCGCAACAACGCTTGTGACTGAATGGGATACAAAGCGCGAAATTATCAAATACAAATGCGTTGATGATCTTGTTCCATGGGCTAAAGGATGCGGCTATGAGGGTGAAAGAAGCCCGTATAATGGCGGGGGCAAGTTCCCATGGAAAGTCGAGTGGGCAGCTAAGTGGCCGACACATGGCGTTATCATGGAGACTGCAGGAAAAGACCATTTTTCAAAAGGGGGGTCTCGTTCTGTTGCAATTGCTATTTCGGATGAAGTATTCAAATTTCCACCACCCTATCCTTCAACAAGGACAGAACCCGGTGAAGCATACGAATTCTTTACAATAGGCGGCAAAAAGATGAGCACATCCAAAGGACGGGGGATAAGCTTCGCTGAAATGACAGACTATGCACCTGCAAATATGCTTAGATACCTTTTGATAAAAACACGGCCTCGGGCTGTGATTGACTTCGACCCTGTTGGCACAAACAAGATGATTTTGCTTTTTGAGGCATACGACAGATGTGAGAGGATTTATTATGGTGTGGAAAAGATAG
>JAGLIP010000024.1 GCA_023142905.1 Candidatus Aenigmatarchaeota archaeon
AACAACTTCTCCTTCTTTTGGATTTGTATCACAATCAGAATTAAGCTCTCTGAATTTCTCAGCCCCGTTAGCAATTTTTAATGTTATACTTCCATCAACATTGTCGATATCATCCCCGCCAACAGGAACTATATGCTTTATTGAAATATAATTGTAAATATCAACAACTTTGTTTATTGGCTTTAGTTCAATGCCATCCAAAATCATCCGATAAAGATTTTCAACAGAACACTTGTATTTCTTCGGTTTTGCGCCAAAAGAAGAATATGCCTTTCTCCATGCATTGATTTTTGGATTTTCTGACAATGTTCCTTTCTCAAAATTAGATATTATTTCTTTTTCCTGTTCTCTAATCACATCATTAATCCGCCCATCAGCGCCCGTATTGTCTATTCCCTTTGCCACCACAACACCAATATTCAACCCAGAAAACTTCTCAAAAATTTTGTCATCAATTTTAATTTTCATAAATTTTACACCACACAGCCCATTTTTCTACATCTATCAACCACACATAGATTATAATTCAACATAAATTAAAGTTAAAAATATCTGGCAGCAGCACATCACAGAAACAATTCATAGGTCTGCTCGAAGGAACAAGCACGATATAGCTAAGATTATACGGCAATACGCCCGTTATTTCTGAACAAACATAAACGGATACCACAAACATATATGTTTCCTGAAGACTCACGGGATATCTTCTTATCTCGAGTCTCACTATAATCTCTTCTCCATCTAAAAAAAGAATAGGTTTCACGATTGATTGATTTTTTTCTAAGATAACATCATTGCGCTTGTCGCCCACTATAATTTTTTTACCATCGGAGGTAAGTTCCATAAATTCAGATATATATTCGGGTTTTAAAGAAGAAAAGAACCCTTCGGGTAAAACAAAAGTCCCTCTTTCGATTTTATGAATTTGTAAACCTCTTGTTCTGTTCTACAAGGAATATCTCCGAATGCATAAAACCTATATACTCATTGTTATTTCTTAAAAAGAAAAAATATAAGCTTTTGTTTGTCTAACTCTCACATTTATGCCTGTTTTTTATTAAAAACAAGAATCACCAAAGGAAAATTCAAAAAAAATCAATAACCCCATACGCCTTTGTACCGTTGGTTCGAAAATACTAAACTTTTTTACCTTTCAGGCAAAACAATTTAAATATACTACTCAAACTAGATAAAAGTGATTTTATGCCTGAAAATGAATACAACAAGTCCCTATTTGATTGCTTGCCAATCCCTAAAGAAACACAGGCGGCAATTATAAAAAAAATATGGACTGATGAATCAAACAATTGTCTTATGGATGTAATTCCACTTCTAGAAAAAGAACTTTATGATACTAATGGCAAAGTAGATTCTGAATACATTGAAAAAACCGCGGCAAATCATACAATTATACGAAATAGTTTACTTTCCGGTAATTGGAATGAGCGCTATGTAGCAGATAACCGCCCCCCATACATTCACCAAATTCCACAATATGGAGACTCGGATTTTGTTGAAGCACTTAGATGGCGGGATACAGAAAAAAATTGGACAGAAAATGAAAAAGTCGGCCCATACATAATAGAAACAGAAAAAGAAATACTTATTCCAGAATATGGCAACCCTCATAAAAAAGAAAAAATAACCGGCACAAAAGTAGTTGTACAGGTAGGCGACTGGTATGGAGGATATAGCGTATTATTTATACCTAATGAAAAATCAATAACGCCCCAGTTTAAAACAACACCAACAGGAATTGATTCTTTTAGCGGAAAATCAGTAGAAACAGATTACACATCATTACATGCGTTTAAAAAAATCGAAAATGTTAATACCTTTACCTCCGAAGGCCTGCTGAAGGCAATTGAAATCGCACATAATAAACTAGGTTTCAACCATAAAATACTACCTGAAATAATGCACAACCTGTATGTACCGGAAAAAAACATACAACACGCAGAACCATTCCCACACACATCCCATCAAAATCTTTTTGAAGAAATTACCCGCAAATTTCCAACAAATGGAACTTATGACGAAAAAAATACATCCGATTTAAAAACAGCAAATAATCTACTTTTTCATCTATCTTGCAGAAACATACCTGATGATGACCTGACAAAACACATAATCTATGCGTGCTTATCAGAACCAGAAAACCTTGAAAGAATGAAAATACACATATACAAAAGAATAAAAAAAACTCTCAACAGCCTAAAAAATATACCCATAAAACAAATAGATCAAAAATTAACCGAAGAAAAAAAACAAACAATAATCAATGAATGTAACTTCGCAGGCTATCTAGGTCAACAACTATACATCCCGCCAAACATGGAATTAACTTTAGGTAACGAAAAAGCACAAGCAGTAATAAATAATCTGGGAATGCCTCAATTTCTTGAAGATAATCAAGAATTGTGGAAAGAATATTTATCTGGCGAACAAATTATACCTCTTAATTTCTTCAAAAATCCGGAAATTATTTTAGATGGTGAAGACATAGACATAACTAAGATATACGCGGAATTATTCTCCAATAAAAAAATCGAGTACATTCTAAAACAGAAAAGAAAAGAACAAAAAGCTAAAATAAAAGAACGCATAAAATCCAATAACTAATTCTTATTAACCCACAACCCCAACAAATACCCATGGAATACCTATGGCTTTTACTCGCACTTTTTTACGCGTTCACCCACGCGTCTGTAACTGTTATTGACAAAAAGATACTTCATCACAAAAACATTGACCCGTTAGCATTATCCGCAATACGCTGTGCAGTAAATGCAATTATCTCTTTTATAATTTTAGCATTTTTCATAAAAACGCCCCTAAGCGAAATAACCACAATAATCATAATTATTTCACTACTTAAATTTTTCGCAGTATTGACATATTTTTATGCCTTAAAAATGGGTGATGTCTCAAAACTCATACCATATAGGGATGCAATTGCCACAATCCTCTCTTTTTCGCTTGCTTTTTTTATTCTGGGCGAAAAAATAACAGAAATAGATATAATCGGTGTCATCGCAATAGCATTAGGTGGATACATCGTCTGGACTGATGGAAAAATAATTATCCCTAAAAAATCAAAAGGCATCGCACTTATAGGCGCAACAGCCGTATTTTTATCGCTTCATGGCATAACTTCAAAAATGGCCGTTCTTGATACAAATCCCGTGGTTCTCTCATTTTTCATGTACGCACTCATCGCAGTATATTTCACCGCAACAAACATGGCAATAAACAGGGATAAGTTAAAAGAAACAGGAACCGTTATCCTTAACGACAAAAAAATAACAGCACTTGTGCTTTTGGTATCAACAATTGCGGTTGTAGGTGTTATATCACTCTTTTACGCACTTTCACTTGAAACCGCCGCAAAGGTTCTTCCTGTTGCAGGAACGCTGCCGCTATTTGCAGCAATTTTAGGAAAAAAACTATTAAATGAAAAGCACGGAAAAGAAAGAATTGCAGGCACCATACTCATACTCTTAGGAATATACCTGCTTTATATATAACACCATTCAACTCAGGCAGCAGACGCGCTCGCTCGCGCATCATAGCTATAGAATGACAAAATCTTGTTAATTCTTCGAATTTCTTTTGCCTTGCCTTCACTATAGGCAGGTTCCCTGTTTTTAAGCCAGTACATTATCTGTTTCTTTTTTTCATTCTCATCCATAATACACCACCATAAGTAAGTATCCGTGCTTAAAGCCGGACATGCACATCTTCCGTTACCTTAAATGTCTTATAATTATTTTCAATGCATGTCAACAAAAAAATATACAGCAATTAACTTGTGCTCAGAAAACAATAATTCATCAATAGCACCACTAATAGTGCTATTACTAATATTAGTAACCGATATTTAAATACCTTTCAAAAGAGATTAAGAAGGGCAAAAATCAGACCAGATACCCCAAAATATTATGGAATATGTAAATGTATATCAACGATCTTGGAAAGACTTTTAAAAACGCCATTATCCACGGATAATTTTCCCCATACCTATGCCATACCATCTCAAAAAATTCGCCTATATATGTAGCGATTACAGCTTTAAGCATTATATTTGTTGTGGGGATATAAGGAATTATAAGCGCAAGCAATGAAAAAAGAAATATCCGTTCATATTCAAGCGCATCCTGCTGTCCTGTAGGCAATTGGACCGCAAGAATGTATGTAAACAAAACAACAAGAACCCAACAATGGGGCCAAAAAGAATAGTTCCAAGAACAGCACCCATTAAAGAAAAATCAAGGCCTATGTATACCGGCAAAAAAGACTGGACAACAAGCGCCAATGCACCCACAACAACAAGTGTTGGAAGAATTACAACTGCTTTTGGCGAGACAAAATACACCAACGAACACAAGCTTAAAACCGCAAGCATCGCAGGCTTTGAAAGATAATCTTTTACATGGTATAAAAAATGCTTTGGTCCTGTTGTGGTTGTACTGCCGATACGGTTTACTTCTCTTGTTCGCCTGTTCATGTATCCAAATGCATTTAAAATAAAATTTAACCCGAACGCATTGTTTGATTTTTTTCTGCGAGTTACAGCACGCCTGTTTTTTACAGGCATTGATTGAGCCATATGTGTTTGGTAGCGCATAGCAGATTGTCCGGGCTTTATACCGGAAGTATGTTTCCTATCCTGCCCAATACAACATCTCAAAATAACCCTCACAAATTTCAAAAACATAAAAATAGCCACAACAACATAATCTATTTTCCAATAAACATCCGCATATTCTGCTAATTACAAGATGATGCACAAACATTAAAAAGAATGCCTTTAATCACTTGAATCGACATAAAAAGAAAAACGCAAAAACAGGCGATATATTTAAAACGATTCTTTAAGCATTATGCAGTAACATAATTATTGGTTGATTTTATGGCTAATGAAAAATACGAGGTTGTTGGATACGGCGCACTCAACCTGGACAAAATATTTGAAACCAAAGGACCTGTCAACCCCGACGGGGAAACCTCAGCAAGATTTTTAGAAGAAGTTCCGGGAGGTTCAGCCGCAAACACAATTGCAGGGCTTTCAAGACTGGGAGTCAAAACAGCATTCATTGGCGCTGTCGGAACTGATGATAACGGAAAATATCTTTTTGAGGACATAATAAATGAAGGGGTTACACAACTAATAAAAAAGAAAGACGGAATTTCCGGGACTTGTGACATATATACGCTAAAAGGCAGTACCGACAGAAGCATTGTTTTAAAACCAGAAGTAAATGATGAGATTTCAATTGATGACATTCCTGATTCCACAATAGATGCAATAAAAAACGCAAAATACTTTTTTTCAGCAACATTCGCATGCAGTTTTGAGTACGATTCTCTTGAAACACAGCTCGAATTAACAAAAATAGCACAAGAAAACAACACCAAGACAATCTTATCTTCCGGAGCACTTTACAGCAACCCAGAAACATTAAGAAAAGAAAAAGGCGATATTTTAGAGGAACTTCTAGGCAGAACAGATATCCTGTTTCTGAATGAAGACGAGCTAAAAATGCTTACAGCCATTGAATCGTATGCTGAAGCATCTAACGACCTTATAGAAAAATACGGAATAGAAACAATCGCTGTGACCCGCGGCAAAAACGGATGTTATATCAAAACAAAAGACGAAGAAATAGAAATTAAACCACATTATGTAGAAACTATTAAAGATTCTATAGGTGCAGGAGATTCTTTTGCGTCAGGAGTCCTATACGGCCTTATCAATGGAAAAACCCTTGAAATCTGCGGAGAAATCGGAAATTATATCGCAAGCAATGTAATACAGCATACCGGAGCAAGAGAGGGCCTGCCAACCGGCGAAGACCCCTCAATCCAAAAATTGCTCACCCAAACAATCGCATGATTTTAATTCTTAGTTTAATCCAAGGTCTTTTAGATATATGGGGTACTTGCCAAGTTTTCCGCCGTAATCCCCGGCATTAACTGCAACAATGCCGTCAATATTCGCAACAGTATAAATTATCTTTCTCATCGCATCCTTGACCGCATCCTCATCAACCCCGTTTATGACAATCTCCGGTATGCTCACTATTCCGTCAGGAACAAGAGAATTATCAATTTTATCTTTCAATGACGGACACCATCGCTCATTTGTTGAAGGCCCAAGAACTTTATACGCATCTCCTTCCGGTGTGCCTGCAAACTCATCTGCCATGATTGACCCAACTTTTGACCCGGCAGAACATATAGGGCCAAATGATGCTATAGCTTTTGGTGTATTCCCCATAGTATGACGCGTCTCGTCCCACAGCTCAGACATGACCTCAGCAACCGGGCGGGAATCATCTACAAAACTCCACAGGTTTCCACCGGAAACACCATGGCCGACTCCAAGCACTTCTTCTATATAGAAATCTGGAACCATTATTGGTACTTTTATCATTCTTCGTTCATTGCGGTCGACAACTTCCTGAAATCCGTCTGCACAGTAACCCACAGTCTCCATTGTATCATATAACTCCCTGGGGGCTTCGCAGGCATTATATATCTCAATACCGGGAACAACAAGTGCTCCTTGTCTTAGTTTATAGGATATTTCGCGTTCAAATTGATCTTTGGGTGTATCTTTACCCATCCAAAGCTGAACTAGGGCTCCCGGTCTTCCATCGGGTGTTTCGTCAGGAAGAAGATAACATTCAATTCCTCCTTCAGGCCGCCCAATAACAGTTTCTGGAGGTGCGACAGTCCTTTCTGCCGCAAACCTCAACATATTTTCATCATATGCGGTTATTATAAATCTCACATATTTTCCACCGAAACATTCAGAAAAAGCATCACCATTAACTTCTAAACCATCAACATAAAAACTGTTTTCAAATAAAGGGCCATTAACAGGCATATCAATCAACCTCCAATAAAATACTTGAACATACTTTATTGTACAAAAAGATATTTAAATTATCACTTTCCAATAATGCCGGGAGTTAAACATCTATCAGTGACGAAGGATTGGTTTGGTGGAGAAAAACACACACCCTGAAGAAAAAAAATTCAATAATCTAGGCATACCAACAGACCTTGAAGGCCCTTGGGTCACAAACGACCACGCATATGAGGTCGCAAAACTTCTAAATGACTTTGGGCTTAGCAAAAAATTTGGCGAAAATCTATTTGAGATTCTAAGCGCATACGATGACTATCTATACTTCACAGAAAAGCGCGAATGCTACAACCCGGGAAGCACATTAGCGCTTATTGCTCCTTTTCTTCTTGCTTTTGGCATAACAGATAAACAGATAACCGAAGTTGCAGAAAAAAACATAACTTTCATTCCGGACGCAAAAGAAACTCTTGATGTAATGGAAAATTTAGGACTAACGCCATGCATCATAAGCACAAGCTACGAGCAGTATGTGGATGCGGTTGCAGAAAGGCTTGAAATTCCACCGGATGACAACATATACAGGACACACAAAACACCTTTTCCCATTGACACATATGCCGAAATAATCAAAGAAGAAAACAAAGAACTTGCAAAAAATTTAGCAAAAAAGATAACAACACTCAAAAAACTAGACATTGAAGCGAGTACAACAGAAGAAGATTTAAACGATGATGACCGAGAAACAATAAAAAAACTGAATGATATTTTTGAGGAATTAAAAGAAAAAGGATACCGTCAGGTTCTAAATGAAGTAAAACCCAACGGCGGCCCGCTAAAATACGAATCACTCGTAAAAGTAATGAAATACACCAATATGACACCAGAACAAATGGTAGCAATTGGGGATTCCATCACAGACGAAGACATGTTCAAAAATACACGCAAAAATAACGGTATTGCAATCTCATTTAACGGCAACAGCTTTGCGCTTGAAGAAGCAGACATAGCCATTGTATCAGACACAACCGCAGTAACAGGTGTTCTTGTTGATGTATATCATTCAGCTATTGAAAAATTCAAAGAAGAAGGAATAAAAAACTTATACGAAAAAGCGCGTGAAAAACTAAAAGAAGTTGTTAAAAACTGGGACAATGACACACTTAACAGCCTTGAAACTCTAAAAAATGAAGGCTTTATTCACAATGAAATGTATGCACTTTACTGCAATACCCTACAGAATATACCAAAAGGAAAAACAGCAGAAGTCTATTGGCTAAGAGATGATTCAGACAACAAAATAGACAACTACAAACACATTCTTGATTTAAGTGTAATAAAGCGAAAACAAGTAAGGGATGCAGTAGGGAATCTAGGATAATTGCTTTTTCTCCCCAAAAAAACACAAACTTATATAAATAAGTAATACAAAGTATTACGCAATATTACGATTGGTGTATTCATGGGACAGAAACACAGAATTTCTTTAACACTCGATGAAGAGCTTGTAAAAAAAATAGACCAGTCAGTCGATGGGTTCATAATCAAGAACCGCTCAGACGCAATTGAAAAAATCATCGCCAATTATCTTGAAAAACAGAAAGTAAAGCAGGCAATAATTCTTTGCGGCGGCAAAGGCATTGGGAACCGCCCCCTGACACTCGATATGCCTGAAGCGATGCTTCCGATAAAAGAAAAACCAATATTGGAACACCTAATAACCCACCTTAAAAACGAAGGGATTGAAGAAATCATTCTTGCCGTGGGCTACAAGCACGAAAAAATAATATCTTACTTTGGCAACGGCTTAAAATTCGGCATCAACATAAAATACCTGATAGAAAAAGAGCCATTGGGAACTGCAGGTGCAATTCTCCAGGCAAAAGGCATGATAGACTCAACATTCCTTGTATTAAACGGTGATGTTGTTGGAAAAATCCCTGTAGAAGACATGCTTAAAACTCACAGGCAGACAAAAGCAAAAACAACAATAGCGCTTACAACAACAGACAATCCTGAAGAATACGGTGTGGTTCAGCTTCGGGGAACAACAATAACAGGATTTGTCGAAAAGCCGGATAAAGAAAAAGCAATGACAAACCTGATAAACGCAGGAGTATATTTAGCAGAGCCGAATATTTTTGAGACAATACAAAAAAACAGCAAAAAAGGAAAACTCATGCTAGAAGAACTGTTCGACATCCTAAGCAAAGAAGAGCTATTATCCGGATATGTTTACGACGGCTCTTGGTTTGATGTTTCAACAAAAGAAAAATACGAACGCGCGAAAAAAAGCGCGCATATTTGAAAAAAAGGTGATATTACGACATTCCTTACAATAGACGATATTGATGTAAACGGGAAAACCATCCTTGTGCGGCTCGACTTAAATTCGCCATTAGGTGA
>JAGLIP010000025.1 GCA_023142905.1 Candidatus Aenigmatarchaeota archaeon
AAATTACATAGTTATCAGGAATTAAATAATTTTTGGTTTAGTGTATTATCTTTTATTAATCTTAAAAACAAAAAATTAATATGGATATAAAAGATGCGATAAAAAAGATAAAAGAAAGCCCTGATTTTTCAAAGCTTGAAGGAAAAACACTTTGTTCTGCAATTGCATTTACAAATAAAGATAATGATATTGACAAATGGGAGCTTAATTATTACGACGGCGACACAAAAAAAATAAATCGCGTTGTTGTAAGCGATGTTGTGGAACTTTTTCCTGAAAATTCCCTTTTCAAAGAAGATAGTGCTGTTAGCCAGATAAATGAAAACGACATTGTGGTGACTACAAAAGATGCATTAAAAATCGCAATGAAACACAATGAAACACAATACAAACAACAAGCACAAAAGATGTTTATAGCACTCCATGCAGGAAAAACACCCCATTGGTCTATAAACATAATAACAAATGTTCTTTCTGTAATCCAGATAAAGATTTCCGCCAAAACCGGAAAAATAATCGAGTCTAAAACACACAATCTCTTTCAAGGAAAGGGTGTCGCGAGTTAATAACCGGGTTGGTTTAAAAGTTCGCCTATATATTTTTCAACTTCAGAAATGCTATTTTTAGAATCAATAAAAAAACTTTTTTGACTTTCTACAGGGCTATTGCCATCTTTCTTACATACGATAACAGTTCGGTCTGCGGTTTGTACAATGATACCGCAATCAAGATACTCCGTTTTTATACACAATGATATGTATTGGTCTTCTTTTTTGCGGTTTTTTTCAGCTAAATGTCTATTATCCATCTCTAATTCAAGAACACCATGTAAAATCCCTGATGAAAGTTCAATTTTTACAACATAACGCGTTTCGTCAGAAATTATGGTGGTGCCTATTGCCTGTTTATCTGGCTCTAAAGTATCTACGGTATATTCAACATCCATCATTTGCGGAATTTCTTTACCGATAACATATGTTCCGCCATTAAGCATCTTATGGGCTAAAACCGCAAGAAATACTTCGGAATTGTCCTCCTTTTTGCGCAGTAATAGCTTCCGACCCGTTATATCGCCGTCATTTCTTTTAAAATAGATTTCGTGTGTTCGCATTTCAACCATAAATATCACAAGAGTAATGATTTGCTAAATATTTAATTCTTAACCCAAAACCACCAAATTCCTAAAACAAGTGCAATAAGCCCCCACTGCCACAGCATATCGTGGATTATTGAAAATTTATCAAGACCGAATACTATTGAAAGCCATATGGATGATGCAATTCTTATTACATTGCCTGCAAAAATTAAAGGAATCCCTAAAACAACGCCATAAATCCTTTTTTTGAAAGCGATATTCCTTGTTGCGAAAATTAGCCCCCACAATGCCATTACAGACTTCCAGCCAACACAGTCTTTTATTATCTCAACAGTCCACTCTGCTTGAGGTATATAAAGTATGTGTCCCTGAAGCTCAACTACTACATTAAGAATGCCTAAAAGATAAGCAACTGTTTTAGCAGTCAGAACCTGCAGAAAATAAGCATCGAAATTAATCCACAACACAAAATAAAAAGGAAGTGCTAAAAGCATAAATCTAGCAACAAATACAAGCGCTTCCCAAAGCCTTGCTTGAGTCGCTGTGAATTTTTTTGTGGCTTTTTTTTCAAAAGAATTCCAATATTTTGAGATTTTTAAAAATGGGTTCATAAAGTTCCTTAAGAATTCGCGTGTTTATATCGTTAACTTGCTATAAACATCTTCTTTCCGCAGCATTCAGGGTCTTTGAATGCTTCAAGAGATACCTCTTTTGTTTCAATATGGGTTTCTTTTCCGCATGAATTGCACACAAATTTTGTTTTTTCCATAAATACCATCCCCTTATTGCGCTTATTTCCCTTGAGCTGATGAAAGCTTTTTCTGAACTTCCATAAGCTTATCCCGTAAAAGATTTTCCTGCTTGTCAAATGTTTTCATTCGAACTTCAAGTGTCTCTTTTTGCTCTTCGAGATCTTTTCCCACATCTTTTTTGCTGCTTTTTATAAGAATTGTGCCCGAGACCTTAAATATTTCATCACTTTTTGTATTTTTGAGATCCTCTGATGCTTTTTCAAATTCTGCAAGCTGTATTCGATACTGCTCTTTTTGCATCATTATTGTCTGAAGCTGCTGCTGCAATTGTTGATATTGAATCATAATTTCTTCCTGTTGCTTTAACATAAAATATACACCTCAAAACTATATAGCTATTAATTCTTTTTAGATATTTAAAACCTTTTCTGCTGCACTCACAAGCATTAAAACAGAATTTATTGCTGCCCTTAAGGCTGTTGTGTCTTTTGCGCTTATTTTTGCAACAAGTGTTTCAGACTCTATTTTAAGCGTTATTGTTGCTCTTTTTGTGTTTGTGATGTCGGGTTTTAATGATGACAATATAAGTTCTGCTTTTTTTTCGTCAAAATCAAATATTGTCTTGCTTTCAATCATAGAATCAAACAAATCAGAGATAATTTACCTGCAGAGTATTGTTTTTTTTATTTCCGGGGTTTCTTTGAAAAGTATTCTTCCGGAACATTTTGGACAGGAAAGAGATGGATTTGCGTTTTTAACTTCTATTCTTTTCTGGCAGTTGATACAGACATACATTTAATTCATCTCCTTTTGAACATCAGTTTGGTCTTCGGTTTGGTCTTTTGGGGTTTCCTGGATTTTTTCCTGTTTTTCTAATTCCCGCATCTGTTTTTTCAAATCCTCAAACTTGCCGGTCCTAAGCTGTTGTATAATCTTTGCAGAAGGCGTGTTTGGCTGGTATGCCCCACCTGCAATTTTCACATCACAGTTTTTACAAACCCAGATTCCCGCGGCTTTTCTTTTAAGTGTGTTTTTTGTGCATTTAGGGCATTCGTGCCTTGCACGGGATGTTTTTTCTATTTTGGATACCAAAGTTCTTATTTTAACGCCGTATCGTTCCTTAAATCGTCCTGCAGATTTCACTTTTTTTGTCGCCATAATACATCACTCATCTTTATAATTATCTTAAACTTTAAAAAACTGTCTTGTATTTTATTTCTTTTTGCTTTTGAAATGCTTTTTTATAAGCTCATCTGTTTTTTTGCCTGCAATTTTGCAAATCTCAACAACTTCCTCAACAGTGAAACCGCCCGGACCGCCTTTTTGCATGGAGCTTATGTTTCCGCTTTCATTTGTTGTAACTGTAAGGCGCGTATCAATCGCTTCTTCCTCATCTGCAGTTGTGTCAATTATAAGCTTATTGCCGCATTTCATTACAGTTATCGGAAGTGCTATTGTTGTCAGTGGAAGCGGTTTTTCTCTTTTGTTGTAATCGATTTTGTAATCTTTGTCAATTGTTGGCATTTTAGCGTCAAGTATTGCCGTCATTGCCGCTAACCCTGAAGCATCCATAAGATTGCCGTCATGGTTTATCACTACAATGTCCATGAAAACTCTCCAGACTTTTTCGCCTTCAACAATGCAGAGTTTTTTAAAATCAATGACTTCTGCTTCCCGTATTCCGCGGTCTACAACGCGTCCAAGCTCTACTTCAACTTCGCCCGGCCTTCCTGCTTCAAATTCAGGAGCTGCCAGAGGCAAGAATTCAGCAGAACTTGTAAGAACACCCCTATCCTGAGAGTCAGGATATGGTTCTGCAAGATCCATTTTTATTCCTGCTATTACTTCTGTTTTGCCTAATTTTACTCTTGCAGAACCTTCCGCATTTGCAGAAACGCCTCTCTCAATTATTACTTCCCGCATTTCATCGAGTTTTCTATCATCGCCTCGAATATTGCGTTTTATCTGGTTTACAATATAATCTTTTGTTAATTTTGCTGTCATTATAATCACCTTAGTTATGCAGTGTTTGCATTATACTTTTCAATTAGTGCTTTTCCCTGTATTTTTTCTATGTCTTTGCACCCTTTTTCTGTCATCCTGACGATTTTTTCTATTTCGTCAACGGATGCGTCCCCGTCCATCTGAAGGAGTGTTATTTCTCCGGTTCTTGCAAGCATTGCAACCGGAAGGTCTATTGCATCTGAGGCATCTTCTTCCTCTTTTGTTAAGTCAAGCACAATGTTTCCTTCAACACGGCCTGCTGCAACGGAAGATATAAGCCCCCTCATAGGGATTCCTGCATCTGCAAGTGCCACGGATGCTGCGGTTATTGCTGCAACTCTTGTTCCTGCATCTGCCTGGATTATTTCCATGTCTATGTCAATAGCGCTTTTTGGGAATTCTTCCAAGAATATTACATTTTCCAAAGCTTCGGAAACAACTTTTGCGATTTCAACAGACCTTTTATCATAGCCTGGTCTTTTCCTATCGTAAACAGAGAATGGAATCATGTTGTATCTTACTTTAAGTATTGCTTTTTTTGATTTTTCCATATGCCTTGGGTGCACTTTTTTTGGCCCATAGACTGCGGAAATCACTTTTGTGGTTCCGAATTCAACATAAGCTGAACCGTCTGCACGGTCTACAACGCCTGCTTTTATCTTTAAAGGCCTTATTTCGTCAAGTTTTCTGCCGTCAGGCCTTATTCCTTTGTTGATTAGTTTTTCACTCATTAATATCACCTTGGCTTTTTTTAGGCAGTTTCTTGATTTCTGTATCAAGAAGTGCGTCTATTTTGTCTGTAAGCCCTGATTGTGTTGACCATTCGTCAACTTTTTTGATTGCTTTTGCAGCAACGGTTTCAAAATCGCCTTTTATCCATATTCTGCCGTTCTGTCCGACAGTTATGAAGCATTTTGTCTTGTCTTTTATCATGCCGATCATAGAGCCCTGCTTTCCTATAAGCCTTGGCACCTTGCTTGGAGTTATGTGTGCTAAAAGGCCGCCTATAAGCTTTCTTGCCTTAGGGTCTTTGGTTCCTACATTTATGAATTTTGTTGGGGTAACGCCTGTTACAACGCACATTATTACATCCCCGATAGCATAGTATTTTGTCAGGTCTCCGTTTCTCTCAACGAATTCCCGAACATCATTTGTAGACATAACAGAATCGTATGGGCCGCCTATATCAACTGACCAGTTTGAAAAACCGACATCAGTTACTTCGCCGACCACATAATCGCGCACCTGCGGATTATAGACTCCTGAAAGAGGCGTTACTGAAACAACACTCCCTCTTGTCTTTGCAATGCCTAATATTTTTGAGAAAACTTTGCTTCCTTCGCGAAACGCACCTGCGCCCGGAAGAACATCCATGCTGTCTACAAGCTCAAAACCAGGATATACTATTTTCATGGCTTCTTTTTCTTCGCCGGCAGCTTTTGGTTCTGCAACTGTTTTTGGATTAACTGCCGTATCTTCGACTTTTGTTTTTGTTATACTGTGAGTCATTTATTCACCTTTAATTATTTTTTTAGAGATTTAAGTATTATTTAGGAATATTTATGCAAAAAAACAACTTAATTTGTTATTGCTTTTTTTGCTCCCTAACAGGTTTTTTAAGTCTTTCTAGACTCAAGAAAAATATCCCTTAGTATCTCTTTTCTTTTCATCTTGTAAATAGGTGCATAATTATATAAATGGATGTGGTATATATCGAGGCAACACAAACTATTATAATCTTTGGTTAACAAACAAGGATTGTGATTTATTCATGAATTCATTCAAATATAACAACATTAAACTAACCTGGTTCGGGCATGCAAGCTTCAGGATAGAACAAGATGGGTATGTGGTCTATATTGACCCCTATGCGAGCGACGATTATACAAAAAAAGCAAATCTTATTTTAACAACGCATGACCATTTTGACCATTGCGACCATGAAAAGATGAAACGGATAATGGATGAAAACACAAAAATGGTCTTAAACAAAGACTGTGTGAAGAACTACTATGGCGCAATTCCAATAACTGTTGGGGATAAAAAAGAAGTTGACGGGATTATGATTGAAGCGGTTTCGGCATATAACACAAAAAAGCCATATCACCCAAAAGACAAAGGGGTTACTGGTTTTATAATAACTATCAACGGCACAAGAATATATCATGCCGGAGACACAGATTTTATACCTGAAATGAATATGCTAAAAAATATTGATATCGCTTTTTTGCCTATTGGAGGAACATTTACAATGGATGAAATTGAGGCTGCAAAAGCCGCAAATTTAATCAGGCCAAAAATCGTTGTTCCGATGCATTACAATACCGTAAAAGACACTGAAAAAGACCCCAATAAATTTGCAGAAAAAGTAGATGAAGGAATTGAAGTAAAAATTCTTTAAGTGATACTATGGATAAAATTACGCTGGTTTTTATTCTTTTGATGCTTGTAACTACGGTGCTGATTTATTTTTCATATTATGAGTGTCGATATATACAAACTTTGTATGGCGTTATGGCACGAAAGAGAAATGCCAAAAAGCATGATTCCCAACCGAATGTCTATGGAAAGAAAGAAAAGCCAGAACAAGAAAAAAAGAAAAATATATAACTTACAGACTACAACTGTGACTATTATGGTAAAAATACTTGCGCTTCTTGGAATGCCCGGCAGTGGAAAATCTGTTGCGGCAGAATATCTAAATGATAACTTCGGGTTTCCTGTTATCCGTTTGGGCGAACTTACAGAAAGAACGCTTAAGGAACAGAGTCTTGAAGTGAATGAAGAAAACGAGCGATTTGTGCGCGAAGAGTTGCGGCGGGAACACGGAATGGATGTTTTTGCAAAACTCAATATGCCGTTGATTGAAAAAGCTTCAAAAAATTCCGCAGTTGTTGTCATTGACGGGCTTTACAGCACAGAAGAATACAAATATTTTATTTCTGAATTCGGTGATAATTTGGTTACGGTTGTAATTTATGCATCTCCAAAAATAAGATATGCGCGCCTTAAAAAACGAAAAATCCGTTCATTGAATGAAAAAGAAGCTCGAGAACGGGATTTTGCAGAGATTGAAAATTCAAGCAAAGGCGGACCAATTGCAATGGCCGGCCACACAATAATAAACACCGGAATAATGGATGCGCTTAAACGGGAATTAAGCGATATTGTGGATGAGATTAACGAAAATTCATAAAATCTTTATATAGTATATAAGCACATATTTTTCTTGATAGTATGGTTGAATACGATAAAAATACAATAGATATGCTAAACAACTGGTTTGATGAACAGCTTAAATCGAATTTTACAATAGAACAAATTAAAAAATCAATGCTTGATAATGGCTACAATGCATCTTTTGTTGATGAAGTTATTGCAGAAAAAACCGGTAAATCGAACGAAAAACCTGACACTTCGGAACTTAAAGCAACAAAAGACACCGCGGAAACACAAACAAATTCTCAAACTCATGTTCTAGATATGCTGGACAAAACCAATCCATGGCAAAATGATGCACCCGCAAAGGAACCAAACGCTAATTTAACCGAAGAACAGAAACAAGAAAAATTCAAGAACTATTCTTATTTTGACAAAATGAAACTCATTATAACCAAACCAAAGGTATTTTTTGATGAGATGCCGACAACAGGAGGGTATAAAGGTCCTGTTTTGTTTATGTCGATAAATTATTTTTTATTCAGTATTATTCAACTGGTTGTTTCCTATGTTACTGCACCGGATCTATTTTCTTTAATGGGTGCAGCATCTTTGTTGTCAATACCAATATTTCTTTTAGGAATTGTATTCCTGATTGGTTTTTTTATTAGCATCACATTTTTGATAGGTGGATATTATCATTTCTTTTTCAAAATGTTTAAAGGCCAGGGAAAATATGAGGGAACCATACGCGCTTTAGTGTATCCAACAGCACTCCTTCCATTTTCAGCAATACCTTTTGTAAATATAATCACAGGTATCTATTCACTTTACATTTCATTGCTCGGCATCTCAAAAATCCACAAGATAAGCATAACACGAGCACTTGGCGCTTTGATTGTCTCAGCTATTGTACTAATTATATTGCTTGTAATACTTGCAGCCATAATATACCTTACATTTGCAAGTATATTTGAATCCCTGCTTAGTAGCTATGCAGGCGGATTGATGGGTTCGCCCGCTTAAAAGATATTAAGTTCTTGCAACATAAAAATATCATGCAAACTTTAATCCCGTTGGCAGATGATTTCAACTTAGAAAAAATACTTAAATACAAGCCGTTTTTCTTTTTCTTTGGAACCAATTCTGAAAGAACTATAATCCATAAAGGAGAACCACTCAGACTTTCATTTACCCAAAAACACAATTCTCTTGTTATTGAATTTAACAGAGAAATAAACTCGTTAGAACAAAAACAAATCGCGGATAGAATTTCCTTCGGTCTTGGTGCGCAAGAGGTTTTGTCAGAATTTTATGGTATTGCTAAAAATGATAAAGTGCTTAAAAATTTCAGCGATGTAATTTATGGCAACAGGCTTTTATCTGCTTATGATGATTTTGAGGCTTTGGTGTCAATAATAGCATCCCAGAATGTAACCTTTGCGCAATACAAGAAAATGGTTGGAAAAATTGTTGATGCTTTTGGTGGGGGTGAATATTTTCCAACAGCCCTTGAAGTGCTTCAAAAAAAAGAACTGTTAAAAGAATGCGGACTTGGCTACAGGACAGAATTTATCGAGAATATCGCAGAGCATATGAGATTTAGAAATTGTGCTGATTTAGACACATTACATACGGTCAAAGGAATCGGGCCTTATTCTCTTGACATATTCAGGCTTTTTCAGCTTAGGGATTATAATGCTTTTTATGTTGATGTGTTGATTAAGAAGATTTTTAGGGAAAATTACGGTTTTGAATGGGAGATTGATAAGGATGTTCGCGAGTTTGCGAAAATGAAATTTGGTAAATTTCAGGGGTTGGCAGAAATTTACCTTCAGAAGTTCTTGAATGATGTCTAAAAATCGGATGTAAAACACCAAAGTTGTATTCAATAAAATACTTACTTTGAATTGTTGAAGCTCCGCA
>JAGLIP010000026.1 GCA_023142905.1 Candidatus Aenigmatarchaeota archaeon
GCGGTTGGATAAGGCCTTTTCATTGTTTTCTCCACGTCTGACTATCCATAATGAGAGTTCGACGTATCACTGGGATGTTATATACAAAAATCCGGGCGGTACTTATTCCTATGTGTATACGCTTGAGAAAAAAGGGATGGCAAATGAAAAGAAATACCTCGTGGTTGAGGATTTTGAAAAACGATACCCTGAGTTAAAACGAAATGCCGCAGCCGCGCTTTTGAACAGAAACGACAATCTCGCGGTTCCCATATACACTATTCTTAAGACATACATGCGAATTGGAAACGAAATATACTATAAAGCCCACGGGCACAAGGGGCTTACCACACTTAAAAAAAGCGATATCACAATTACTGGAAATTCGGTCACATTTAACTATCTTGGGAAAGGCGGCGTTCCACGAACAATTACAGAAGAATTTCCAAGTGCATACATAACGAGACTAAAAGAGATTCTAAAGCCAATTGAAAACTCATCATTTGTATTTGTAAACCCGAAAACAGGCCATCCGCTTTTGGATTCCCAATTTAAGGATGGGTTTAAAAGATATTGCGGAGAGGCATTTTATCCGCATATTGTTCGTTCGTTTTATGCAACAAAAACCGCAGAGGAATTTTTGCAAACTCACAAGGCCGCAACAAAAAAGGAAGTTCGCGAACTTTTTTTACCCATTGCCGACAAGCTTGGTCACCGGAAGTTCTCAAAGAAGAAAAATGAGTGGGAAGACAACTATACGGCCACAATCCACCACCACATCAAGCCCGAACTTGTGGAACGGGTGAACGGGATTGTTAAGTAATTTCATAGACCCCGTTCTTTAAGCGCTGCGACTATGAACGGTAAAGCTATTGTTACATCTGCTGTGACTGTTGTATGTGTTGCGTTTTTGCCCAATTTACCCCAAGATATTGCTTCCCTTAATTCTGCTCCTGAAAGCCCGCCGTGCTCCGGCCGATCCATTGTAATCTGGACTGCGGATGAGTGCTCTTTTGGCGAGAACTGCATTGCCTGTAAAATATAATCTTTGGGGACGCCTCCGCCTAAGATAAAAACAGAAGAGTTTTTGGAATCCCATGTTATTGCCATGATTTCCTTCATGTCCTTAAAAACATCAACACTTAATTCGTTGTCAAGAATATAGCTCCATGCATGAAACCCAAGTGCCGAATCGGCTATTCCCGGGCAGAATATTGAGACATTGTTGTCTGCTGCGGTTCGCAATATAGAATTTTCATCATCAATTCGCGTTCCAATCTCGAACAAAAACTCACGGACACCCATCTTCTTTTTTGGAATGTCTTTGTATATCTTGTGAAGATAAGTTTCTAAATCCTCATATGCTTTGTTTTTTAGGAAAACATCATATATGCGGTCGATTTTTTGGTCTCTAAGCTCTAAGTCGTTTGCTTTCTCGCTTCCGACTTCGTGGTGGTGTCCCATAGCCTCTATTACATCATGCGTGATGTTTGCGCCTGTTGTCACAACAACATCGACCCAACCGTCTTTTATCATATCCCTTAAAATCTTTCTCATGCCTGCGGGAACCAACGCGCCTGCAACGCCTAGGAACAATTTTGTTTCCTTGTCCTTTATTGCTGCCTCAAGTATTGTGGTGGCTTCTGAAAGCTTTTTTGCGCCAAAACCACCCCGCTCCATCTGGCGCATGATTTCATCTACTGTTGATTTTTTGGTTATGTCAATCTGTTTTATATTCTTGTGGTCGTGTTTCATAGTTTCGCCTTTAACATTGGTCTTTGAAAGAAGATTTAAATAATTAGCCTTTTTCCGTCTTTAAGAATGAAATACGATACAAAAAAAGCAATCATTTGCACGCCAAGCATTGCAGCAAAAAGTGCCTGAAAACTGTAATATGTTACAATGAGACCGCCAGCAAGGGCGGATAATCCAAATATTATACTTGTGCCCCCACCCCATAAAGACCATTCAAAGCTTTCTTCTCCCTTGTCAAGTTTCTTGCTATATGTGGCATCGTATGCAGGGTTTAGCATGGCGCTGCTTACGCCAAGAATGACCTGCACGATAAAAAGGTCGAAAGGAGTTCTTATGAATAAGTATCCTCCAATGCCTATTGTTGTGAGAAAATACCTTATAAAAATCATTTTCCTCTTATTTAGCCTGTGGTCTTCAAGGCTTGCCGAAAACAAATAGAAGAATGCCTATAACTCTGCTATACCTGCCCACGCACCGCTTGCATCAAGTATATCGCCGCCGAGAGTTGTAACCTATATTGCATAAATCGGATCCAAAAGGCCTGTTGAGAAGTTGGAGAACATGCTTGTTACAAAAAGATCTTTTGTATACTAATTCATGATATTATTTGGCTTGTTTAGGATTATAAAGATTTTTTTAGAATCTTTAAAATCAAATCTGCTGCAAGAGCATATGTAAAAAGGATCCTTACTTTTCAAAAAGAGTATATCTTTTTATAGCGGCATCACCAAAAAAGAACTATAGATATAAAATATCTTGCTTCTTCTTATGCGGGAGTTATAAGCGCCATTTTAATAATCTTGGACTGGTGGCTCATACGGGAAGGTACCGTATCACGGGGTATCACTGAGTATTATCATATGCAGATTAATGCAACATTTTCTATAATAATGGTTATTATATTCATATTTGGTTTTGTAATGCTTGGAATAAAATTAAAAAACAATTACTTGATTCTGTCTTCTCTTTTTCTACTGATTACAAATGCATTTTATATCCTAAATAATTTTTTACTTTCATCAAATAGCTTAAAAATGGGGAGTTCAAATGGCATGATAGGCGTATCTTTATTGTTGGGTTTATTAGCGTATCCTTTTGGGATTTTGTTTTTTGGTATCGGTTTATTTAAACTAAAAAATAAACTAGGCAAAACTGCAAAAATAGCGGGTTTGCTTGAAATCAGTGTTCTTTTGATATTATTCTCATCATACATATTTTTTATGATATTGCCGACCAATAGTTCTATTATTTACTTTTTGGTTGTTTCTATTGTGTATTTAGTATTTATTACGGCAAAATTGCTTGAAGCCAAAATATTATACGATGTTTCAAAAGATTTCAAATAATCCTATAAATCAAAATTACGATTAGCCATTCATGCGCTTCTTAAACCCTAATTTTTTCAAGAATTGTTATTAATAGAGTTGCCGCAAGTGAGCAGGTTATATGCTTTTCTATCATCGGGTTTGCCTCAACGATGTCTGCGCCTGCAAGATTTATCTTTTTTTCAAGGATGTTAAGAACATCTTTTGGTGCCATGCCGCATGCTTCGGGGTCGCCAACACCCGGCGCATACGCCGGGTCAAACACATCCATATCTATTGATATGTATGTGGGTTTTGTGAAATCGACATTTTTTATGTTCGTGTTAATGTTTTTTGAGAAATCATATTCTTCTTTACTTCCTGCACGGGCGCCAATAATGGTCACAGGGATTCCAAGTTCTGCGATTCGCCTCATTACGGTTGAATGCGAAAGCTTTTCTTCCTGATAATTCTCTTTTAAGTCAAAATGCGCATCAAATGATACAACCTGTAAGTCCGGGTGTTTTTCTTTTAGAGCCACAACAGCACCCAACGACACTGTGTGCTCGCCTCCAAGAAGTATTGGGATTGCTGTTTTTGTGTATTGAAATAAGTCTTTTATTGTTTCTTCAAGCCGTTTTAATGTGTTTTTAGTATTTCCCGAAACACACACAATATTTCCCGCATCATAAATTTTATCAGTTAAATTGCCTGTCTCTTTTGCCAAAAATGCATCTCTTATGGCATTTGGGGCGAACCTCTGACCAGGAATATTGGTTTCGGTTGAATCAAATGGAACGCCGAAAATAGCTACGCTTGATGATTTCAAATCGTCATTTTCGGATATTAAGTTCAGCCGTTCTGTGTGCAAAAACATAAACGGATTTAGGCAAACATATTTAAATGTTTGATGATTAACAACTTATAAGTGGTTTAATTTGATGGTGACTGATTATTAGTTCTAAAAATGGCAATACGCCAAACATATTGGATCATTACACACTTTATGATTCTGAAAAAGTCGGCAGATTAAAGGATTGTCTTTCTTCTGCTGTAAATAATGGCAATACGGTTAGTACCCGTGATATCGAACATTTTTTTGATCTAACTATTAATTCAGCAGGACAGCTTGTAGGGCACTTGGCATCTGTGGGGGTTCTTACAAAACAAGGAGTGGGAAAAGATAAAAGATATATGTATTCGGTCAATTCTTCTAACCTTGAAGAACAAATAAGTGATGTTCGAACAGATATTGTTAAGCGTATATTGGCTCAAAAGGGCATATACGAACCCACCGATGCTGTATGTGTTGCCGTCAAAGACAACAAAATGTATGTACTTCAAAAAACTCGGGAAATGCCTTTGTATTCGGATGCGAAACAAAACACGATGACAAACGAAATTCTTGTGGATTGTATAGAACCGGTCATTCTTGAAAATCCTAAAAAAGCCTATCGAAAAATCATCGAAAATTTAGGATTTGATTACTCGAGGTATGTAGGCAATGTTAGGCTCGTGAATGATATCAAAAAATATGCCGTAGAAAAGGGGTGCTCTTTTGAAGACCTTCAGAAAATAATACTACGCTCACTGGAAACAGAACAACAAAAGCCATATATTAGTATGTTGCTAAAATGTGAATTCGAAGCAGAAGCAACAGGACACAGATTCGTTAACGAGGGGAAACGCATCACGGGAATAATGTACCAGACAATTGCAAGAAACGATGTGCTTGTTGCAGAACTTGAAAATACGACTTATGGTTCGGCACGCATTTTAAATGTATCAAAAATAAACAGTGGGAATCTTACTGGCGAATTGGATACTGCTTTGATATACCCCATATCTAATGAAGATGCCGTGCATCTTTTAAGGCTGGCTGAATTCGAAAAACCACCACATCAGCTTAGTAAACCCATAAAACACATAAATTCTCTAAAATATATGTAACTTTGGCACCTATGGGTCTTTATTAAAAAAATAAACTATTTAACAGCCCTGATTACTTTGGTTCCGGCGATTACCCAATACTCAACTTCACCGCCTTCTGTGACGCCTGTTACATCATCAGGAATTTGGGTATCGAAAGTGTCGTAAGTTACCATATCCATAATCTGTGCTGTTTTTCCGCTTAAAGATAGAACTTGTGCTGCGCGCTTATCAATTATAGGACACGGGATTTTAGCTTCTCCGGGCTTCATTATCATTCTTTTCTTGCCGTCAAGAAGGCCTGTTGCCTCGATTTTGCATTTAAGATGACCGTGCTTTCCGGGTGCTGATTTTGAATTATCTAAAACCCTGCATGCAACATCATCAACCATTATAAAATTTCCTCTTTTGAAATGTTTTGCTTCAACCTGCTCTACCGACATAATGAACCGACCCCACTTAAAAGTATTTGATAAAAATTGTGATTTGCGATTATATAAAGCTTATTCATTTTTAATGATTTTTTTGTCATTCAAAAAAATGTGTTTTTTGTCTTTTCCTTCAGGGACAATTTTTAATACAAAAAATCTCGCGGGTTTTTCTGTGTTGTTTTCCACGGTGTGTGGTGTTTTTTCAAACCGGACAAGATCGCCTGAGAAGAATGTCTCTTTTTTTGTCTTGCCATCTTCCATAAAAAGAATATCCATTGGCCCGTCAATCACTAAAAGTGATTCTTCTATTTTGTAGTGGCTGTGCCAGACTTGTGTTGTGCCGGGAGGGATTGTGGTATCGTGCAGTTCATATTCGTCAAAAAGAAATCTTCTGATTTTGGAGCCGTCAGCGCGTTCCTTGAAAATTGCATCTGCTTTTCGGATTATTTGCATGAATCTATTTTTGATTGGTGTTTTTAAAAAAGTTCTAACAATTATTCCATAAGCATTCAAAAAGCGTTTTTTGCAATTCGTTTATGCTCTTGCTTTCTATAATCAATCCAACAGGCTCGTCACGAGACATCACAATAAAGGCTGTTTTTGTGCCGTAGAGGTAACATTCGGCATTTTGTTTGTTTATACGGTTAGTTATTCTTGTTTCCCTGAGCTCTTGTGTATCTTTCTGTTTTATGCTTTTAGAACTTTCAGAGTTTTCTAAGAGGCATTCACACATTATTTGCCGCTCAACGCGTTTTTTTATAAACTGCGGCGCCACATGCCTTGTTACTTTTTTAAAGTTCGAAAAATTTCCAAGAATTTGCACAAATTCTCCTGTTTCTATTACATCTGAAAGAATTGATTTTATCCCCCCAATGCCTTCATAAAATGTGACCTTAGGCTTTTCCACAACTGAATTTTTAAGAGATACTAAAGAAGGGATTATTTCTTCAGTAAGCTTTTTTTTCTCGTCAAGCATGTCAAGAAGAACTCTGGGGTCGGCTGCTTCAAAAAAACGCGTCTTGTTCTTTATTATTACGCTTACAAGACCTTTTACAATAAGCGAATTAAGAATGTCATAGCATGTGCTTTTTGGAAGCCTGACTGTGTTTGAAACCGCGACAACAGACGCGCTGCCGCTTTTAAGGCATGTGAAATATACTTTTGCCTCTTTATCATTAAGACCATGCTCTTTTAGAGCCGCCATTGTCTTATCCATATCCATGAGTATTTTTAATTCTCCAATCTTTAAATATTCGGCGGTTTCCGACGAACAAAGTATAACCGTCTATAAAACCAATAATTTAATGTATTGGTGATTTTTATGGTTCTGCCTTCTGAAGAAGTACTTGATATGTCAAAGATTACGGAATGCGGCGAAATATATGCGACTCCTTTGATTTCGGGCGGCATGGTTTATTTTGGGGCATTTGATAAATATTTCTATTGCCTTGATTTTAAGACCGGGCAAAAAATATGGGGAGAAAAAATGAACGGCATTATTGCATCGGGCGCAAAAGTGTGCGATGAGGTTGTTTATTTCGGATGCTTTGATAGTTACCTGTATGCCTACGGTGCAAAAACAGGAAAACTGCTTTGGAAATTTAAGACTGGCGGGTTTGTTGCATCCGCACCTGAAATACGGGATGATGTTATTTATTTTGGCTCCGCAGACACTTTTCTTTATGCCGTATCTGTAAAAACCCAGGAATTGCTTTGGAAATTTAAGACTGGCGGGCGCATCATAGGAGACCCCCTTGTGGCGGATAACAAAATATATTTTGGATCAAAAGACAAGCACTTTTATTGTATTGGAATTGATGGCTCACTTTTATGGAAATTTAGGACTGGCGGTTCAATTGTTACGGGGAAGGCGGTTTTAGATAAAACAAAAGTTTATTTCGCTTCGGGGGACGGAATCATCTATGCATTGACTCTTGACGGTGTTTTTGTATGGGGTTTCAGAACAGGCGAATCCTGTTACAACAACCCATTGGTGCATAACGGCATCCTTTACTGCGGAAGCAGGGATCGGTACCTTTATGCGCTTGATGCGAAAACCGGAGAAAATATATGGAATTTCAATTGCGGAATTGTGATGGTGCATAAGCCGGTTGTGTTTGACGAGAAGATATGTTTTGGCTCATCATTAATTTACTGCCTTAATTTAAATACGAAAGAAGTGCAGTGGAGCATAAACTTGAGTGAATCAGAATCAAATATCATAGCATCTGTTGCTTTTTCAGATAACCGTATTATTTTCTGCACGCACGACAATCTTATCCGCTGTGTTGACAAGAATGACGGCACTCTTTTTTGGCAGGCAAAGACAAACAGTTCTGAGAGAATGAAGCTAGCCGGTGTTTTCAGTCCTGTTGTATGGGATCCTAAAATGCTTGAAACTTTGGATGAAAAGGCAAAAGAGCTCATGATAAAAAAACAGGAAGAATTTGAAAAATTTGAGCCGTATACTTTTACTGAAATTTACCGGCCTTTGGGTGTTCTTGAGAAAAACTTAGGACAAAAAGAAAAGTATATTTTTGGTGACAATCCTTCTGTTGGTGCGTATAGGGATATTGGTGCTGCCGAAATATATACGCGGATTGCAAGAAACGGGTATCGCCGTTAGTCAATTAAGGGCGCTTGATGTTTCGATTTTAATTGAATGTAAAATTGGGGATGTAACGACTCAATAATTAAAAAGATTATTTTTTTAAAGAAGATATTTTCGCACAATAAAAATATATTGTTTAAAAACGAAATTTTAATTATGAAACATGCTGTTTGGGATAATCTAGCTAAAAATTATGAAGAAAATGTTCTTTCATTAACAAAAATACCTCAAAGAAGAAAACAGATACTTAACGAGTTAAAAAAAGGAAAAATCCTGAATATGGGGTGCGGTCCGACGGATTATTTGAATAAAGCACTTGTGAATACAGGCAATTCGGTTGTTGCAACAGACATAAGCCAGAAAATGCTTAATTCTGCAAAAAATTTGTTTGAGCACGAGAATATAAACTACATTCTTTGCGACAGCAAGAATCTGCTCTTTAAAGACAATCATTTTGACAGCATTATATCTGTTAATTCCATAATCCCTGAAAAACGAAAAGATGTTTTTTTGATGTTCGAAGAAATACACCGTGTTTTGAAAAAAGGCGGTAGGTGTGTTGCTTTTTCTCCCTCATACGACAGTGCTGAAAAAGCCGCAAAAGATTTTGGAATGAATATTAAATTGGATGATAAAGAATACAGGATGTTCGATACAGGACATTGGCAGTGTTTTCATACGGATAAAACATTAGAAGATGCACTGTTAAAAAGTGGATTTGAAAAGCACAAAATCAAAAAAGTCTTCTTAAAAACGAATGAGGAATTTGCCCAGATAAAGAAACTATATGGTGTGGATACAACAAAACATCCAATACACGAATATTTTTTGGTTGCTGAAAAATAAGAAATATGTATATTATTTTCAACTAAGCCGAAAACTA
>JAGLIP010000027.1 GCA_023142905.1 Candidatus Aenigmatarchaeota archaeon
TTCCAGATGTTTTCTCGTCAAGGAAAAAACCACCTTTGTCTTTATCTTTTTTTCTCACAAAACCAAACACGGAATAAACGATTGCACTTACTAAAAGAAATGTAAGCGCATATTCCATTCCGCCGTCAAAAATCAGTGAAGGGTTAATCATATAAACACGGTTTAATTTATGTAGTTTCTACAATTCCCGCATATATACTATAATAAAAATCATTGTCAAAATCAGTTTTAATCGTTTTGCCGCCTATATCAAGACTGTATTTTTCCGAGCCTTTGGTTCTTTTAAGCACTGTTTTCATAATATCTTCTCGTTGTTTTTTATTAAATTCCTCAAGAATTTCAACAGCTCGGTTGCATGCATCTTCCATTGAAGCAGTATTTTTGCCGGTGAATATCGAAGGGTCTGATTTTTGTGTTGCATATATGTTTTGGAGATTTATCACTTGTCTTACTGCATGTTCAACTTCTCCCTTACTTCGCGTAGGCCGATGTTCTGCAATTGCCGTGTTTATCCTGCCTGGAACTCCCGAATATTTTATAAGCTTCCCAAAAGTACCTACCCCCGCACCTTCCTGATTTCTTGCGATAAGTTTTCTCTTGAAAAACATTATGATAAAAAGCACAAGCGCAAGAGGTATGTAAATGCTCGAGACCCCTGCAATCATTGCATACCATCCGGACTGTATGATTACCCCAAGTGCGGCTATTGTAACAAGATGCCTGATACCCGTGTGGTTTCCTGCAACAAATGAACTGAATTCTGAAAGTATCATAAATAAAATTATGCCGGGTATCAAAAGCCCGTAAAGCAAATCATTTCCGAATTCGCCTGTAAGAACATTGTTCATTGGGTCGAATTTCAATATCTGATAAAAAAGCAAGTCATAAATATCCATAAACCCATTATACGCGCTTCTTATTTATATTGTTTTGGTCTGGTGAAGCAGCCCAAAGGCATCCAAAAGGCGTAAATTACACATTAAAACCACTTATTTTGCAATTTTAGCCAAAGTTGAGCATATTATTACCGAAAAGTATTTAAATAGTATTGACTATATAGTAATGACAAATATGGGTGGTGTCTATGGGAGATGTATATTTTACAAAACAAGAGGCAATCAATAATGGTGAAGTGTGGGATGAACAACATAATCCTGTTCCAGAGCAAGTAAATGTATGTGGCGGCGTAACTATTGTACCTGGAGAAGACAGAGCCGACACACAGCAAAGACTTTATAATACAATAAGAGCAGAGGCATCAAATCGGGTTGATGGTTTTAATAACGATGCATTATTTACGGGTAATAACACTACTTATTTTGGCGTAATTTCTGTAGAGAAAGAAGAATACGGTTCTTTGTTAACATCTGCCAGAAACATTACACTAAAAGGCATTAATTATGTTTTACTGAAATTGAGTCGGGATGAGATTCCGCCAATGAATCAAAAAGCAACTGCAGAAGGCGCGGTAATGGTTTACCTACAGGCATGATTTAGAAAATACAGAAAAAGTATTTTTAAATCCAAAACAACAAATATTAATATACTCCCTTAGCCCATATTTTATTCATGCTAGACCTCGTTATCCTCTTTGGACTGTTTGCTGCAATAGCATTCACTATTCTTTCTGTCGGCATGGCTGAAACTACGGAAGAAACAAAATACGAGCCATTGAAGGCATTAAAACAATATGGAACCGCATCAAACGACTGGTATAAAGAGTTCGGGTTTGAGTATAAACAACCACCAGACAAGGGTATAAGCTATGACACTGATGAGGGGGGGAACCACAGCACGATTGCAAACATGGTTGTCGAAATCATGCCGCCGCCGATTTATGGTGCGGATGAAAATAATGGCGATAACAAAACACTAACAAATCCCACAACAGAACCGTCACCAATACCCCCAACATACCCGCCAATAACAGAACCACCTATTGAACCTCCAACAACTCCACCAACAACAGAACCTGAAGAAGACACATTCGGGAAATATTTTGGTAGGGGGAGTTTTATTTATGCTCCGAATAATAACGGGAATATAGCGACCCAAGGATATGCATCTGCGACCGGAAATCAGGCAAATGATGAGGGTAAAGTTTATGCTCAAGGAACAGGTCATGTTTTTGAAGGCAGTATGCCTGGTAATGATTCAACAGGGGGGTCAGGAAATTATTCGATCAATGCTGAAAATCTTGCAGGTCATGTAACAAATAACCTTCAAGGAATAAATCCCTTAAAATTAACAGCAGAAAACCGAACAATTTATGGGCATAATCAAGAAACAGGAAGTGTTTTATCAACAAAACACAACAATAAATAATAAAAACACAACAATAATAATATATACTACTTAACTACAAAAATAATAGTATGTGTGTTATGGTTTTATGGGGGAGTAAAATATGATCGATTTTTTTATTTTGATTGCGGCGGCATTTTCTTTTATTGTGATGGCTATGGGTATTGGTGCATTGAGCGAAAAAATTACTAAGTATCAAGAAGAATTGCAAAAAAAGCAAGATACTGCTGATTTTTTAAAACAAGGCGTAGCTAGTGGCATTCTTGACAAAGGTGCATTAAGTACTGCTTTTGAAAAATTACAACAATATGATGAGGATTCTGGCAGAAAAGGAATTTATGCACCCCACAACAATGGAAATGTTGGTACCTCAGGAACCGCCAATGCAAATGGAAATCAATCTAATGGAAGCGGTAATGTTTATGCTCACGGAACGGGTCATGTTTTTGAACGCGGTGAGTCTGGCAGTTCAACAGGCACTCCTGGAAATTATTCAATCAATGCCGGAAATATTGCCGGTCATGTAACTAATAATATCAGTGGCGGCGTAGGGAGTGAAAAAACAATATCGGAAAGTAAAATAATTTACGGCCATAATCAAATTTCTGGTTGCCCATCCCCATGCCCTCCTACAGGCGACAACGGCAAAACCGGCGGCGCTAGCGAAAAACCTAAAGGAGATCGTAACTGGTTGCTGGATGCACTAAAATTAAATAAAAAAGCAGGAACCACATACAAGAAGCATGCAGTAACCACAGAACCACCACAAGTTACAGGCAGGACTGTTTTCGATGGACCAAAATTGCTCCAAAAAGGTCTTAAATATACTGAAATTGGTGGCACATCTGGTGGCGAAAAACCAGTAATTACGGGTGGTTCTCCTTTAAAACAAATAACAAAACAAATAACTAGTGATGATGTTCACAGACCCACAGATATAACTCCGCCAAATCAGGGGAAGAACCGCATCGTAGAAATAGGAAAACCAATCATTAATATTAAAGGATATGTTGTGCCTGAAGGGGATAATGAGTTACCTGCAGGAAAACCCCCATTGCTTCCGAATCCGGGCGCTATTTGTCTTCCTGGCGACACCACCAAACCAACCAACGGCATTGGACGCTATGTTTCTGAGTTCGGCAAGCCACCAGAAGAAAAAAGACGGGCAACAACAGCAATTCGGTTAGGTAATAAAACAGACGATATAAAATCAACATCTGAAGTTAATCAATCCAGATACATTCCTTGGAGCACACAAGTAACCAAGGACAGAAATAAACGCGCTACAAAAGTCGAAGAAACCGCAGAAAAACAGGTTCCCGGCAGCACAGGTGAAGAAAGTACATTATTGACCAACTCGGGAAAATCCCCATATGGCAAAAGAGAAGTAACAGCCAAGTACATTCCGGATTTTTTTAAACATATAGAACCAACAAAACAAAGTACCGGCACCACCAAACCAACCAACGGCATTGGACGCTATGTTTCTGAGTTCGGCAAGCCACCAGAAGAAAAAAGACGGGCAACAACAGCAATTCGGTTTGGTAGCAAAACAGACGATATAAAATCAACATCTGAAGTTAATCAATCCAGATACATTCCTTGGAGCACAGAACTAACAAAAAAAAGAAACGCAGACAAATTAGAAGCAAAAAAAATCGCAGAAAAACAGGCAACTTACAAGCCAATGTTCAGCAAAATCGGATTATCAGCAGGTGAGAAACTCCTAAGAGCTGCAAAAGCCGAAGAAACCGCAGAAAAACAGACAACTTACAAATCCGGCTCTGTAGGCGCGGACTTCAAAAAAGAGCAAAATGTACTGGCAGGCTTAAACAGAATCATGGCCGAAGCAGACAAGAGCACAGAAGACATTATCCGCGAAGGAAAGCAGTCATCATACATTCCTTGGGGCACAGAACTAACAAAAAAAAGAAACGCAGACAAATTAGAAGCAAAAAAAATCGCAGAAAAACAGGCAACTTACAAGCCAATGTTCAACACAGCAGGCAAGGTTGTTGAATCATATATGGATGGACTTCTTAACGGCCAAACAGATGCCGGCTCCGAAGCACCAATAGCCACCCCAAAACCACCGAGTTCTGGCGGATTGTTTAATCCCTTTAAAAGAAAACATATGCAAATATTAGGCGGTGGAGGAAGAAAATCAAGGTCTAAGCGTAGAAAAACGAAGAATAATTTAATGAATCCAAAGCGTAAAAAATAATCCACACTTATCAACTAATTGTGTTATTGGTAAATAAGTGTCTGTTCCACAAACTCACCCACATAAACAAATAAAAACCCCCAACGGCAAATAATTGGTTATGGGAAAGTATATGAACCAAAAAATATTTGTTTTAAGTTTGGTATTGGTCGCTTTTGTAGCCGGCTGCACAAGCAGTGGGGGAACCCAAAGCACAGGAAAAGAAATACTAAAGATTACAGATTTTGATTCTTTTCCGAGAAACATAATCCATCCGGGCGAAACTTTGATTCTTCGAGCCACAGTAAAAAATGTTGCCGATGTTCCCGCAACATTTAATGTGGGTGAATACGGCGAAGATATTCTTTTCGACTATTGCGAAAGCCTTTACCTACTTGAAAATCGATTCGTGATACTTGCCGGTCAACCCATTACCGGAGAGAATACCATGACTTTAGACCCTCATCAGGAAGCAATGTTCCAGTGGACATTCACAGCGCCTACAGAAGAGGAAATTGGCGCAGACATGGGTCTTTCCCACGAATGCACATTTAAGACACAGATAAAATACGAATCAAGTGCACGAACAACAAGCTATGTCTATTTTGCAGATCAAAATGAAATAATACAGAGCATATACACAAGCGATGATTTGAATCTTAAAGGTGACTCAATTGCAACAAAAGGACCCGTTATAGCAAATCTAATACCTTCTGGGAACCAGCCCATACCCGTTAAAGATGAAACAAGCGTATGGACATTTTACATTCAGCTTCAAAATACCGGAGATGGTATTGTTGATGTGATAGAATTAGACATACTTGAGATTGACACAGATACACAGGAGTGCAATATTTTAGCACAGCAGGATCAATTCAAAATATACGGTCAAAAATCCTCAAGAATTGCATGCACAACAGACACGCCAGATGTAGATATACTTACACCAAAAAAATATACAATAGCTGTAGAATACGAATACACTACAAGAAAAGACTTAAAAATTAAGACGGAAGCTGTTAAGTATTGAATAAACATAAACAGCACCTTTAAATACTATGAGTGCATAAATTATTGTAGTGATATGATTTGTTTATGGGAGGGGTTGTTATGAAACATAATTTTTTAATTGTGCTTGCAGTAGTAATTTTAGTTGCGGGCTGTACAGGGGGTTCCGGCTTTGATAAGAATGCGGGGGCGACAATAAAGGATTATTCTATAGATTTTACTGATTTAATTGAGGGTGAGGAAACAGGAATAATGCTTACCGTTCAGAATATAGGCGGAAAAACAATGCCTGGTGACTCAAAACTATGGCTTTATGGTCCAACAGTTTCAGCTGATTCCTGGGCCATTACCGGTTCAATTGCCACAGCAGCATCAGATGCTGGTATGACTATTGGAACCGCCAGTTTTCTTCCGCCGGACACAGAAAGAGGTGCGGAAGGAAGTTTGATACCGACACAAGGGGTGTTGCAATTCAACGGGAACATCCCTGAAGGGCTTCCACCACAACAGTATGTCTTTAATGCGCGGCTTTGTTATCCATATCTTACTTCAGCGGCTTCTGCTCTTAAAACACAATCACAGAATGAGTATAGGATAAATCCACAAGAAAAGACAGCGGCACAGACGGTGGCATCCGCAGGCCCCATACATTTATCTCTTCGGGGCAGCGAGAACATAAGGCGCAGCGGTAACGCCATACAGCTTGTTTTTGATGTTGATAATGTGGGTTCGGGAAATCCTCTTGCAAAATCTGCTTCCGATTGTTCTGTAGGACCGGACATACCGCTTAACGAGTTAAACAAGTTAACTGTAAGCATAACTCTTGACGGTGCAAATGTTGCTGGGTGTCAGGATAAGGTTGTAAATATAGATAAAAAAACAAATAAGGGGATTCTTTACTGTAGTGCAACAGTACCAGATACGAACGACCCTAAGCACGAATTCCATATAACCGCAACAGCAGAATATGACTATTACATCACAAGAGAACTTGTTGTAAATGTTGCTGATGACGGAACCGGAGATTAAACAGCTAAAGAAGTGTGCTTGCCACAAATTAAACGAACCAATTGAATGAAACATACAATCGGGTTTGCGGCAAAAGCACTTGAGATGATGGTATGAATAAACTCGTGTTAATCCTTGCAATAATTCTTATTGCAGGATGCACGGGCAATAACCATACCGAAAGCCAGCCAAATCAGGGAATAATAATTAAGTCGTTAGAAATTAAGCCATCTGAAGTTGTAGATATTGAACCTTTTGATTTGCTTTTTGAGGTTACGAATGTCGGCGGCAAAAAAACAACAGTGAATGCTTATATTTACGGTCCTAGCTGGATATCAGACACAGATGGGAATTTGGGCGGACACGAGCTTATTGCGCCGGACAAGCAGGTAGGCAGCATTGGTGAATCATTTATATATACTGAAACATACGAGCCTCCAGTTAGTGTAACCAAAGGGCTCACGCAAGAATATATCGTAAATGGCAGAATATGTTATCCCTATACAACATCCGCAGTAGCAGATGTTGAAATAATTTCTATTGCAGAAAAAAGGATTACTGAAGTGAAGCAGGCAACAAAAACAGTTAAAACACAAAACTCGGATGCGCCAATCCGTATTGAATTCACGATAAAAGAACCACTTATAGATTATGGTAATGGTCAGGAGATTCCTATCGCAGTTAAAATACGCGATGTTGGTGGGGGTTTTGCGGCAACATCAACTGCCGGGTGCAAAAAAAATCCCGCGCTGGATGTAATGAACAAACTTGATGTAACACTTACGGGCGAAGGCATAAATACATGTGTTGGTGAAGATCTGCATCTTATAAATGGAGAGACAACACTTTTCTGTAAGATTGTTGCAACAACTGAAGGGGTTCCGTCAAAAAATGTGAAGCTAATAGCTGAAGCAACATACAATTATTATAAAACAAAGACAACAACCGTGAAAATTTCAGGAATTTCGTGATGTGATGAAACTCCTGTTTGTTCTTTTTTTGATTATGCTTGTCTTGGGCTGTACTGGGGTCTCGTCTGGCGGAACAGGAGGGATTTCACTAAGTCTTTCTGTAACTCCGGTAAGTATACGGGATACGCAGCAAGCGCTTCTTACAATATCGCTCAAAAACACAGGGAGTGAAGATACAACACCAACAATAGAACTTTATGGGTTTGATATGAGTGAATGGGAGGATGTAGATATTCCTTCGGTCGGCATACTTTATGCAGCAAATAAGCAAATTGGATATGCCGCCGAAGAAAAGGAAATATCTTTTTTCCTGGAACGCATAGACCAACTTCCAAAAGGGCAGGTTTTTGCATTTGAGCCGCATGTAAGAGTATGCTATGATTATAAAACAACAGCAACATCAAAAATAGATGTTTATTCTAAAGAAGAGTTTTATAGGGAAATGCCGCAAGAGAGAAGCATTTCAACAAAGCAGACGAAATCACCACTTCAGGTTAGCATAGATTCAAAACAGCCGTTGGTTTCAGGAGATACGCTTCTTTTGGATGTTACGCTAACAAATACTGGCGGCGGAATAGTCACCAACGAGGAATGTAATGCTGAAGACTTTACTTTACTGAATACTGTTGAATCATTCAATATTGAAGTAAATAATGAGGGGTGTATTACCGATACAGACAACATTTTTCTGAAAAAAGGACAGTCAACACAGATTACAATTGAATGCGGAGAAATCACAACTGAAAACCCCAAAGAAACAAAAAATATAGAATTAGAATTAGAATACACATATTACCTTGATGCAAAGACAACTCTTTTGGTTGAGGGAACAAGCGATACAGTATAATCTCTTGAGTCTAAGACGAACCCGAAGAATTGATAGAGGACATTATTGACTATATCTCTCTTGGAAATAATGAGGTTCAGTGTACTGATGCTGATGACGAGACTATCGGAGGGAACCTGATTATTAAATCTGTGTTTACTGAGAAGATTGTCGTAAGCTATATGGTTGAGGGTGGGGGGGAATCGTTTATTTGGGATTTAAAAAAGACATACGATTTTTTAGAAGACATACAGGTAATTCCATTACAACATTCTATGGATGGCAAGGAAGTGGAAATACAAATTATCGGCCCTTAAACATATAATACTTCTTCCTTAATTTTCAAGCATGAAATTATTTGCAGATTTGCATATTCATTCCCGTTATTCCCGGGCAACAAGTAAAGCATTGACCATTAAAAACCTATCCAAATGGGCAAGGGTCAAAGGAATGAATCTTTTAGGGACTGGCGATTTCACACACCCTTTATGGCTTGATGAACTTAAAAACGAATTAACCGAAGAAGACGGGATTTTAAAAGACAAGC
>JAGLIP010000028.1 GCA_023142905.1 Candidatus Aenigmatarchaeota archaeon
GTTTAACAAAAAAGTTGTCAAGCTTATTGCCCTCGCCGATTTCAACTGCAATTGTCGGTACCTTAAATGCCTTGGACTCTATAGCAAGCGCACCCTCCACAGGTTCGCGAATCCATGATATCATAGTTCCAAAAAGTTTTGACAATTCCTTTACTTTTTTTGTTTCATCCAAAACCATTCTTGTATGCGGAAGCAAAATCCTTCCGTTCGGCCCGGTATGCAAGTCTATGCCATATTCGCTTTTTTTAACTATTTTTTCAGTAATCTCGTATGCGATTTTATCCGTTATTGTGCCTTCAGGATCTCCCGGGAAACACCTGTTTAAGTCTTTGTTGTCATGGATAGTCTGTCTTTGCCTTGCAGCAAAAGCAATAGGGTTTGCAACAGGAACAAGTGTTACTTTCCCGCTGGTTATGTTTTTTGAGAAATAGTTTTTAAGCTGTTTTATTACTTCAACCCCTGTAAGCTCATCACCATGAAGCCCTGCAAGAACAAAAAGCGCAGGCCCTTGAGAATCCCCAACAATTTCTACATACCTTATTTTAACGCTTGATGTTTCAGCACCTTTTGTGTCTTCAACTTCAAGAAATAAATCTTCAACAAGCACCATTTTTTCAGCTCCGCCGCACAATTAATTTTATAAATTGCCGTCCGGTTTTTATAGTCTCGAGATCAACAAGGGATACAATAGGAATCTCTTCAAATGTGTCTTTATTTTCATCCCGCTCGGTTAATACCACATTATATGTGGAGCAGAATTCTGCAAGATTTTTCATGGTTTGTGCGCGCTGCTTTGAAAGATTATCGTCCCAATCGCCAAGAATAGTTTTATTTTTTGTAATTGTTATTGTGTTTACTGGCGCATTTTTTAATATAAAGCTTTCAAGGCCTATATTTTCTGTGCTTAAGACAAACTGTTTTTCAGCGCCTTCAAGGCTTTCTGACCTTTCGGCAGGAATATTCCATGAAAAAAGGTCAAACACATCTGTTAATGCCTCATCAAAGAACTTTTCAATTCTATCGGCAATATCTTCGCTTGCAATACCGGTTTTTTCAATTACATACATTGTTTTTTTAGAAGCATTTACCTTCTCCCCTAAATCGCGATAGCTTAAGTTGCGGTCTTGCCTTAGATTGTGCAGCTTATCATTTTTTATCTTAACTACGGGTTTTCCTTTTTTTGAGAAAACAACAGGCATGAAATCCTCAAGGCTCTTTTCAAATGTTTTCGGGCTTAAAACCGGTATATTGAATCGCTCATACACAAAATTATCTTTAAGCAAAAAATTCCTTCCATGAATTCCTATAATGCATGCACTTGCATCTATGGCATTTGCCATCTTTGCCAAATCCTCTGCCTGCTGTACTGAAAAGCTGTCAATATTTGCAAGAACTTTAAGAAGTATTGTGCGCGTCTTGTTTTTAGCGCAGATATCAAAGCAAGAGCGCTCAAACTGCATCATTTCATACCCATTTCTTTTAAGGGCTTTTTCAACTTCATTGATTATTGCTCTTTGTGCATGCATGAGCACACCACTATCTTTTTAAAACTGAATGGATTAGATGTAATATATTTTGTCTGCAAACCTTTAAAACATATTTTGACAAAATTTAATAACACATATGACTGTTTTATTTGATGGATTTGATAAAATTGGTCCCGTGGCTCAGCTGGTTAGAGCGCTGGTCTTATATGACGCACAGGTATTGCCTGTGTTGCTCCAACCTAAAAAAGGTCTGAGATAGCCAGAGGTCGCGAGTCCGACTCTCGCCGGGACCACTTTTTTTCTTTTTTTGATTATACTGGTTTCTCAAAAAACACATAAAACTAAACATAAGAAAGTAATTCATTAACCCCATCTGGCGGATTTCTTGCCGAATACACATCTTTAGCCCAATCCAAAAGACTGTCGGGAACTTCTATTTCTTGAGGCGTTGCAACATCCCCAAACTTTTCAATTAAACGAGCATATTCTATATCTGCGTCTCTGTCAAGATAAACAGCATATATCTGTTCAATTTGACTACACGCAAAAATCTCAGGTTTTATCCTTTTTACGAGTGCCTTACCTTCAATATAAATTGAAATTGCAGGAACGCTATGCTCTTTGTCTAGCATTAAACCACCACCAGCGGTAAGCTGACTTAAAGTATACTCTAATTTTAACGCTTTCATAGTGATTAAAATAGACTTATAATTTTTTAAAACAATTTTATGTCTATTAAGAGACTACTATTTTTTGTTGCTACGCAAAGGTATTTAAGTTTTTGGCAATATTTTGATAATTATGTCAACCCAAAATGTCAAAGTCGGTGATATGTTCGATCTTGGTTTTGAAAAAACAGAAATAGGACTACAATGGGATTTAGAACTTAAACAATTAACTTTATCTTATGGCACTACTAAAAACAGATCTTTTGAAAAACTTAGAAAATTCGAAGAACGCCACATACTAAAAATGCCTATTGACGGCCTTACAGCATATAAACGTGTTGTGGACAAACTGACAGAATACGATTTTAACATATTAACAGACCTCACATACCAAAAAGATCCGGCATTAATAAATTGCGATGAAGTTCTTGAATTCTTAAATGATAATACGCGATACATAATCGCAGAAGCTGAAGAAGGGCTTAGAAAAACAATAATTGACGGATACAAAATAACAGGAAAGATGCCCTGTGTAGAATTTGAAGGTCTCGGAGTATCAGACAATACTATTAGTATGAACCAAGCACACATATCCGTAAATAATCAAAAACAAGAAATTGCCACAAGCAGTATCTCGCAAGAAGGAAACATAAGCAGTAAAATCAAATTTGAAAATATTCTTTTTGAAAAAGATAATATTCCATTTTACTTTGATGCCGAAATGGTGTATGTCCTAAATATCTTAAATGAAACAAAAAACTCATTCCCTGAAATATCCCCGGCCACGACTAATTTATATGTGGAATTAAAAGAAAGTTCAACACCTCAAGATGTATACAATAAATTCCTTTCAAGTGAGATAAAAGAACTAGAACTCAAAGAAGGAATCAATATTTTCGGAGTCGTAGATGTTCTCGGCAATAAAAAAATGATTAATGAACCCTATAGATCAACAGCCCCTGGCGGCCTTTTACTGCAAATGACTGTTGAAAGTGGAGAAGATATTCGCGAGTTAACCAAATATATGAATGAAACTCTTAAACCTATAATGGATAATTATAAATTAAAATATGGATTTCTTGAAGAGACACCTAAAAAGATTAGCGTTCTAGATAGGGCTTCATTGAACCATATTAAACAACAAATTTCTTCTGATAAAAAAGCTAACGCTTAAGAAATTCCCTCATATTCTTCAACTTAACAGCTGTCTTTTTTCTTACAATAACCTTAGACTTTTAGGTCTCCTTGGGTACTAGGAGTATATTTTGTGTTAATATCATTACCCCCTACATTTTGTTAAAATTACAAACATTTATATATTTGTAGGGGTAACATAATACCATGGCAATTGTTAAAAAAAAGGCTGTCGGAAAACATGCCTATTACTACCTCGAACACAGCTTTCGAAAAGATGGCAAAATAGAAAAGAAAGAGAAATATCTCGGAAAAACAATACCCAAAAATATCGAAGATGTAAAAAAGCAATTCATTTCCGAAATTTACAAAAGCAAGTGGTTTGATGAATTCGATAGAATAAAAAAAGGTTTTCTTGCACAAAAAAAACTGATGCCTGCATCTGCAATTGAAAAAGAAAAAGAATCGTTTATGATTCGTTTTACTTACGACACGAATAGAATAGAAGGATCAACACTTACATTGAGGGAAACAGCAGAACTGCTTTTAGAAGGAATCGCCCCAAAAGCAAAGCCTATGCGGGATGTAAAAGAAGCAGAAGCGCACAAAAAGGTATTCTATGAAATGCTGAGAAATAAAAAAAAGTTATCTATGCAAACTGTGTTGTATTTTCACAAAAAATTTTTTGAGAACACAAAAGAGGATATTGCAGGAAAATTAAGGCAGCATCAGGTGGCAATTTCAGGAAGCAAGTTTATGCCGCCTCTATCTGTAGAGGTTTATCCATTGCTTGTGGATTTTTTCAAGTGGTACAACTATTATGAAAACAAACTACACCCCATAGAACTTGCAGCCCTTGTGCACCTGAAACTTGTAACAATACACCCGTTTTCGGATGGGAATGGAAGAATAAGCCGAATGATAATGAATCTCGTCCTAAATAATCATGAATACCCCCTGTTTAATATAACTTACGAAAAAAGGGCAGGATACTACATCGCACTTGAGCATGCACAGACAAAAAACAACGAGACAATATTTTTGCAATGGTTTTTCAGAAGATATATAAAAGAAAACAAGAGATATGCTGAGCAATAGATGTTTTTACGGTATTACTGTTTCATTCGGAATCGCGCATACAAAAAACCTGTTGTTACCAGAAGATATTTAAATAATCCACCATAATATTTTAGTATGTCTGATGACTTACCCCCAAAAGAAATACAAGCAACCAGTGATGCACTAACAAGCTACTGGAATATACTCACCGGCGAACAGCCAGACACGCCACAGGAATTTCTACCAGAAAACTCCGCTGCAAAAGCCGGGCTTGGAAGAACGCGGGAATATGAATATTCCGATTATCCTAATAACTTGATTAAAAAAGCCATTCTTTTCAAAAAAGCAACATTTAAAGATTTAGATAATAGAACAGGCGATTGGTCTTCTTTAGAAGTCACAGGATCTGTAAATTCTCTTCGTTATACTACAAAAGGTGTAGATCTTCCAGACATAACAACGCGGGTTTCTGCTGAAGGAAAAACACTTGAAAGAGTCAATGATGAAATAGATATTGTTTATGAAACTTTAAAGAACATAAAAAACTATTTTGACAATGCAGAAAACCTGAATGAAAACACAACACTTGTAGATGCATTTGGTGGTTTTGCCAAAAAACAATACGGAACAGAACATCTTGAATCTCTTGATTATTCTTCAGAATTAAATAACGGAAATATAAAAGTAAGAACGAAATGGAACGATAACAGCCAAACAAATAAAAAAAGAGTTGATGTTGGCGGTACCGGCGATGGAAGTACAAAATACTTGAAATTATTGATACACACACCAAATAACGCACAATCTGCGCGCGATCAGACAACATGCACATTGAGAATATCCGATAAAACTACGGTTGATAAATTTAAAACAATACTTAACGAACATATGAAAAAACTAGAACCCGTCTATCAAGCCGCAATTTCAGGAACCTCAAACAATTAGAATACTATAGAAAGTTTCTATCCCCTTTCAACCCAACTGCTGTCTTCTTCCCAACAATCTTTTCAAGAACTTTAATATTACACTTAGCAATATCTGCCGCGTTTTTTATTCCCCTATCAAACAGCTTCCTTGCCCGAACGCGCCCGACATTCTTCAATGATACTAAAGGCAGAAGCTCCCTTTTAACGCCATGCTTCAACCGTACGCGCAAGTCCATTAACTCTTTTTGATATTCTGTGTGATGCGTAATTCTTCCAATTTCATGCGCTGCATACAAAAGCCAGTCTGCTGTTGTCAGCTTTACATGAAGCTCGCCAGGGGTTACATTGTATTTCTCTAAAAGAGCGTCCTCCTCAACCTCATCAATCCATGAGTTAAGCATCAATGCAGTCTTTATTGATTACATGTAAGTATCATATGTTACCAACTTCTCAGGCACAATCATAAACTCTTCATATCGCGCCATTTTCTCGTGTATGCCTTCATAATCATCTTTCCTTAATCGAAGCTGCGGATAAAGCTCCAACGCATTTACAATCAGGTGCAGAAATGAAAATTCATTTATCTTTTTTTCATCTGTGTTTTTCATGGATTCTACAAAAAGATTGGCTGTTTCAGGGTCAATATACATCTGTGCAACGCGATATCCTAAAGGCGTTGCCTTTAGTTTTGATTTCTCAACATACGCGTTTGCAGAGACAAAAAGACCCTGCTCTTTTATATCTCCAACAGTCTCCATTTCAACAAGCCCGTATTTCCACAACAGATGAAGCATTTTTTTCATTTTGTGCCTTAAGTCCGTAAGGTCTGTATATTGGTGGGCATAAAATGTCTTTTCCATAAATTCATTGAGCTGGTCTTCTGTATAGACATGACCTGTTGCAATCAAAGACAAAATGTGCATCCGAAGCACAGGTTCTAATGCAAGCTTTGAGAATATCTTTTCAGTATCCGCATAAATGTAATTATCAAAAATCTGGTCGATATCATTCGGGCTTCTGGCAAATGCAATTGCAATACCTTCTGTGTCATATTTCGGCCTGCCCGCGCGCCCTGCCATTTGCTCGTATTCTAAAACAGGTATGGGTCTCATGCCGTATCCACCAACATAGCGCATGATATCTTTTATTACAACAACTGCTGACGGCAGATTCACACCCATTGCAAGCGTTGGTGTGGCGCATATGACTTTAAGCGACCTTGACTTGAATGAATCCTCAATCAATTTCCTTTGCTTCTGCACAAGACCCGCATGGTGAAAAGCCGTTCCTTTCTCAAGACATTTGGCCAATCGCCTGCATTGTTTTGTGGAGCTTTTTAAGGCCTCTTTTGCTTCTAATGACAGTTCTCCTGCAAACTTAAGGTTTGTGTATTTTTCAGCGACTTTTCTTAGTTTCTCAGCCTGCGCTTCTGCACTTCGTCTGGAGTTTACAAATATTAGGAGCTGTTTTCCATCTTTAAGACAATGTTCAACAACATTTTCCAAATCACCATCATGCTCTTGTTTTATGGTCTCTTTTTCATTGCCGTATTTAACTTTGCCGTCAAAATATACTCCTTTCTTTAATTCAATAGGACGATAATCCGATTTTACAAGCTCGGCATCAAGCCATTGTGCAAGCTCAGTTGCGTTTGAAATTGTGGCTGAAAGACCCAAAATCTGAAAAGAGTTTTTTCGCTCAATCAAATCCCTTAATCGTGTTATTGTAACCTCTAAAGTTGGGCCTCTTGAAATGTCGTTTAAGAGATGTATTTCATCAATCACAACCAAACCAATTTCATCAACCCATGGAACTTTGTGGCGCATAAGAGAATCAAGCTTCTCACTTGTGACAATAATAATATCTCGTGATTCAAGCCAAAGGTCTTTTGAATCGTAATCACCCATTGAAATTCCGACCTTGATTCCAAGTGGTTCATATCGTTCCTTAAACTCTTCGTATTTTTCAGAACCCAATGCTTTTAGAGGGACTATATAAACTGCTTTTTTATGTTTGTTTAGAACCGTGTTTAGAATTGCCATCTCGGCTATGAATGTTTTCCCGGATGCTGTTGGTGCGGCAATCACAAGACTTTTAGAATCTAAAAGTCCTGCATCAACTGCCATCACTTGCGGCGGGTTCAGTTTTGTAATGCCTTCCGCCTCAAGAGCATCAAGCGCGGTCTTAGGCAATTGGGTAATTTCAGAAACATTCATGTACTGTGTTTAGAAGAATAATTTATAATATGTTTGGGATTGTTAGTTAGAAAAACAAACAATATCTTTAAAAAAGTAAAGATGTGTTACTATTGTATGATTACATCTGGCTATGATTTACCTGTAACGCCCACACATATAATGTCTCCTTTAATTACGAAAGAGGAATATCTCTTCCGTATGGACTCTATTAATCAAAAGATTATTGATTCAGTAAAAACTATTTTAAAAAAAGAGATGCCGGACTATAAAAGAATGGATAAAAAACAAGTAGCCGAAATAATCTCCACCAATGATTTAACTGCAAAAAAGATACAGGCCTGGGAAGTTAATCAAGGGTTTATTGAGAAAGCAAAAAACGACGGAGAGGACTCTGTTTATTTTTTGATGAGCGAATTACCAACTAGGATGGACAAGAAAGATTATGAGTATCTTATAAATTATGCGACTAAACACGAAGAAAATATCCAGGATTTAGATGATTTACTTTGGGGAACACCAGAAATTGTTGAATACCAATTACCACCTTTCGACCCCGCCAATCCAATGTTCCAGTGAATCGGCATAAGAATTTATAATATGTTTTGGATTGTTAAAACCGAAAGTTTTAGAGAATAGAATTTTTAGCTTCCAAAAGGCAGAATACCGAATTTGCGACCAAATTCCTTCACGGCATTAACATATAAATCATCCACTATTTTCGTTTTTACCGGCCGTCTTTTATCTCCGTTATTGCCCGTCTGGTTAAGATACTGAAAACCACCGGAACAAGCAACTACTTCGGGATGAAACTCAAGAGAAGCTTGCGTTTCATCTAGCGTAACAATACAAAATGGTTGAGATGTTGTAGTTCTTCCGCGTGGAACTATGAATCCTTCATTATATACCAAATTAATATGCATCCGCAAGAAATCTGCGGGCTTTAGCCCGTAGATGAATTGCGGGCATTATTTCTTTGTAAAAAACCAATTGGTTAGTGGAAGCGAGGGCCAAGGACCCCCGAATTCC
>JAGLIP010000029.1 GCA_023142905.1 Candidatus Aenigmatarchaeota archaeon
CGTCATATTTGAAAGAAATGGAACTTAGATATAACCACAGAAATGAAGACTTATATAAATTGATGTTTGACATAATATTTGATAAAATTGGTGCAGATTTTCACTAATCACCTAAATAATTACTTATTATTATGCTCTGTAGGGTGCTATCTCACTAGTTTATAAATACAGCAATTATTCGCTAAATTGCCACAACATATAGTTTAGCAACCGGTAAGAACTATACAACCTATTGTGTGTGCAATATTTATGAGACAGCACCGAGCCAATTATTACTTATTTAAACAATACCAACCAATAAATAAGAATTATGGTCTATTTAACGATTATTTGGATAATTGCAGCGTTGGTTCCATTTGTTCTTTTGGGAAAAACCCCTAAAGGCATATATCTTTATGCCGCAATAGGCGCATTTGCAGGAGCCATAACCGCAGCCCTTGGAGCCCCGTTTGGGTTTCAGGCAATAACCGCAGTGCATACAGGCGTATTGTACCTCCTCATAACAGAAACAGGCATTGAAAATTTCTTCTGGATTGTAATCGTCCTAAGCGAACTTCTGTTTTTTGGAGTGTATTATATATAATTATTACACTATGTGTATTTTATGCCGGCAATAGACTTTACAAAAATTGGCGAAGGTGGGGGTGCATTTACACAACCCCTAATTCATAAAAACATCGCCTATTTCGGTGCATGCGACAAATATTTCTATGCCGTTGATACCGAAACAGGCGAAGAGCTTTGGAGCATTTTAACCGACGGAATAATAATGTCCTCCGCAGCACTTGAAGACGAAGTGCTTTACATAGGTTGCTTTGACAACTGCCTTTATGCCATCTCATTAAAGGAAAAAGAAGTCTTATGGAAACTAAGAACCGACGGCATAATTGTTTCATCTCCTGTTGTAAAAAACAACATAATTTATTTCGGCTCCTGTGATTCTTATGTTTATGCGGTTTCAACAAAAACACAGGAAACCTTATGGAAATTCAGGACAGAAAATGAAGTCCAGGGCGATGTTACAATTGATGGTAACGCGTGTTACTTCAGCTCAACAGACAATTACATTTACTGCCTAACACTTAAAGGCATTCTTGTATGGAAATATCGCGCAGGCGGCGAATTTCTTATAGGCGCGCCCGCAATCTCAGACCAAGTAGTTTACGCCGCAGCATCAGATGGATACCTTTATGCGCTTGACAAAAACACAGGAGAATTAAAATGGAAATTCTTATCCGGAGGAGAAGCATACAACTGCATTGAAGTTGATGAAAAAAATGTTTATTTCGGAAGCCGTGACAGATACCTATACGCACTTGACAAAAACACGGGAGAGCTTATCTGGAAGTTCCGGGCAAATCAGGGAATGGCAGTAAAGCCAACAATCACAGACATACTTTACATCGGTTCAGATAAATTATACGCTCTTGATAAAAAAGGGACCGTACTTTGGACGCACAAAACATCTGAAACAGAAGACCCCCTTTCTTTCTGCAGGAGCCCTGCGATACACAACAAAAAACTTTACTTTACTTCCTTTGACGGGCACCTAAGATGCCTTGACATGGATGGCAGCTTAATCTGGGCTTTTAAAACCAAATCATCTAAAACCGTAAAACTTTCACAGGGTGCAATAACAAGCATGTCCTGGTGGACTGAAAAACAGTTCTCTGTTTTTGAGGAAGAGCATTCTTTTGCACCTGCAGAGCCATACCCCATTCTTACAAGATACGGAACAGATGCGCTTACAGAACTTGAAGACACAATTGAAAACAAGTACATTGACATTAAAAACCCATACCTTAAAGACAAAAAATATCTAGAAATAACTTCACCATACACCGAAAAGAAAAACACAGAAAACACAAACAAATGGAAAAAGGTTTTTGGGATTTAATCAAAACAGAAACCCGAGAACCAAACAAACATCAAACAACGCCAACAAAAAAGATCCTTTATACATCTCTTTTTTCTCATCCATTATTTTATAATTTTTATACCAATTAAGAAGAAAAAGAAAACCAAAAACATACAAGGGAAACATAAACAAAAGCATTGTTTTTCTAAAATATCCATACCCCGCAGAAAAAAGAATTGTTATTGCAGAAAATGTAATAATAACGAAAATGTACTTAAAAACATTTTTCTTGCCCAACACACAGGTAAATGTTTTGTAGTTCCTTTCTTTATCTTCCTCATCCTGATATAATTGCGTCAATGGATATCCTGCAGCCCAGATAAAAGAAATAACCACCAATACCAAAAACATCGAAAGTGATAATTCAATATTCAAAAGAGCATAACCGGCATAAGTTGTTAGAACCCCATAACCCAGAAAATTAACAAATACATCAAATCCTGCTTTCTCCTTCCATCTAAACGGCGGAACAGAATACAATACAGACAAAATAAAACAAACAAAATATGCGGAAAAAAAGCGATAATTTACAAATGCGCTTCCAAAAAGTCCAATCAATAAAAACAAAACAGCATAAATATGCAGATATTTCGGAACTTTAGGCGGATTATCCAACCATCCTATATCCCCTTTATCGTTATCATAATACGAATTAATGGCCATAGTTCCTCCATTCAAAAAGACAACCCATAAAACCGCGCCAAAAATAATAGTTCCAAAATTCAAAACAGAGATACCGCTAATTAATAAGCCCAAAAACAAACCGGAAATCATATGTAAAAAAATTATAGGAAAAAAAAGAGGCCTTAAATGCAACAGATAGGACTTTAATTTAGAAGCCATACAACATATAGCATAAAACACATTTATATTATTGGTGGTGCTTCGCCAGAAACAGAACATATTATAAAAAGCGAAATCAAAGACACCGGGGGGAAAGTTTTTAGGGCTTAAAAATATTTTTCATACCCACAATGCCGATTTACAACTATTGCAATGGCTTCAGGACGATATTTCAATAACCGCTTTGCATCAATTCTGCCTTCTTCTTTAACAATCTTTTCTAGTTCCTCTATTTGAGAATCTATCCCAAAAAGATTAAAAGGACGCGCCTTTGGCTTTTTAATGCTTTCCTTTCCTAAAAGAATTCGCTGATAAATCTCATTAGTATCTAAATATTCCAAAAAGCGCATCCTTAATTCCTGATTTCCTTCCAGACTTTTTACCGTTTTTTTAGTATGCTCAACATATGCAATACTTAATTTTTTCTCACCGCAGAATAAAATATAACGACGGTTTTTCGTATTAAAATTTATTTTTACATCTTCGCCAAAAACATCCCGAAAAAAATCATAAACATTCGAAAAACCAAATGTTAAATGATCATTTAAATCAATACAATATTTTTTTCGCAAATTCATACAATATTTTAAACAAAAAAACTTTAATTTGTTGTTACTTGTTTAAGAAGCAAACTTCGAAAGCTCAACAACAAATGACCGTTCGTGCTCTTTTTTGATTGCTAAAACAAGCGCAAAGAAAAGCTCAAGATTAGATAACAAAGGGATATTGTAATTCACAGTTGCCCGTCTTAAAAGATACCCGTCTTCCATCTCTTCTTTTGGTTCGTTTGCGTGGGGGATATTAACGACAATATCTATTTTCTTATTCACGATGCAGTCAAGTATATTATTTTTTTCTTTCACCCTTGCTTTATGGACTTCCTGAACCGATAAACCGTTTTCTTTCATAAATGCCGCAGTCCCCGGAGTTGCCAAAAATGAAAAACCAATAGAACTAAGCACCCGCAAATCCTCAAGAACTTTTCCGCGAATTTCATTCGGCAAAGATATTGCGATTCTGGCACCCCCTAAAGGTATATCAATTCCTGCAGACCTCATAGCAGTTATCAAAGTTTCTGAAAAATCCTTTCCCATGCATGCAACTTCGCCCGTGGACGCCATCTCAATACCTAAAACCGGATCAGCGCCATAAAGGCGCATAAATGAAAATTGCGGCACTTTAATGCCTATATGATTTATTTTTGGAGTTACCGTGCATAAAAGATTCTGCCCCAAAATAACATTTGTAGCAACCTCAATCAAATTAATCCCTACAACCTTGCTTACAAACGGCATGCTTCGTGATGCGCGCAAATTGCACTCAATCACATAGACCCCATCACCTAAAACAAGATACTGTATGTTGAATGGGCCTTTTATGTGAAGATTTGTCGCAATTCTTTTTGTCGCATCATCTATTGTTGCAAGTGCTTTTTTGCTTATGGTCTGTGTAGGAATCACAATTGTCGCATCCCCTGAATGAACACCTGCGTTCTCTATATGCTCGGCAATAGCACCAATAAGAACATTTTTCCCATCGCAAACCCCGTCAACTTCCACTTCCCTTGCTCCTGACATGAATTTAGATACAACAACAGGATGCTTTTTTGACACAGTTGTTGCGTCTTTTATATACTGCTCAAGCTCACTCTCGCTATGTACTATATTCATGGCAGCGCCTGAAAGGACATACGACGGGCGCACAATAACCGGATAACCGCATTTTCTCGCAAACTCTTTTGCCTTTGTAATGCTTGCCGCATCGCACCACACAGGCTGCCCGATTCCCAAAGTATCAAGAAGCGCGCTGAATTTAGCCCTGTCTTCCGCACGGTCAATGTCTTTCGGATGCGTGCCTAAAACATTTACGCCCCTGTCATGCAATTGAAGCGCAATATTATTAGGCCTCTGCCCCCCAAAGGAAACAATTACACCCATCGGGTTCTCCTTTTCGCAAATATCAAGCACAGTCTCTAAATTAAGGTCTTCAAAATAAAGCTTGTCAGGAATGTCATAATCCGTAGATACTGTTTCCGGATTGTGGTTTATCATGATTGTTGTCTTATTGTTGCTTTTTGCACCCCATATGCCATGAACCGAACACCAGTCAAATTCAACTGACGAGCCTATCCTGTATGTGCCGCTTCCAAGAACAATAACTTTGTTGTTTCGTTCAAAATCAACATCATCAACAGCGCCATTATATGTCAGATAAAGATAATTTGTTTTTGCAGGCCACTCTGCTGCAAGCGTATCTATTCTTTTGACAAAAGGTACAATCCCTTTTGATTTTCTTAAAAGCCTAATCTCATCTTCTGTTTTTCCGGAAATATTGGCAATCTGCGCATCTGAAAAACCGTGCTTTTTTGCTTTTTCAATACAGAACCCATCATCCTGCTTTATTTCTTTTTCAATATCAATTATATTTTTTATTTTCTCTAAAAACCAATTATCTATTTTTGAAAGATTATGAATTTTATCAGTTGTATATCCGCGCTTGTAGGCTGCCGCAACATAAAAAAGCCGCTCATCTGTAGGATTTAAAAGAATATCATCAATCCCGACAAGTGCCTCCTCGTTATTTCCAACAACACCCGAATATGATTCATCCACCATCCGTACAGCTTTTTGAAGCGCTTCTTCAAATTTGCGGCCAATTGCCATTACTTCCCCCACAGATTTCATCTGCGTCCCTATACGATTATCAACATTCTTGAATTTCTTTAAATCCCATCGCGGAAACTTCACAACAACATAATCTAATGCCGGCTCAAAACATGCTGTGGTAACACCCGTTACCTGATTCTTGAGTTCAGATAAATTCGCACCCAGGCAAAGCTTTGTTGCAACAAAGGCGATTGGGTATCCTGTTGCTTTTGATGCAAGAGCGCTTGAGCGGGACAGTCTCGGATTGACCTCAATCACCCTGTATTCAAAAGTGTCCGGATTCAGCGCAAACTGTATGTTGCACTCCCCTACAACACCTAAAAAACGGATTGCCTTTAGGGAAATATCGCGAAGCGCATGATATTCCTTATTGTTCAAAGTCTGTGACGGCGCAACAACAATAGACTCGCCCGTGTGAACACCTACCGGATCTAAGTTCTCCATATTGCATATGATTATGCAATTGTCATGGACATCCCTCATAACCTCGTATTCAAGTTCTTTCCAGCCAGAAACAGACTCTTCAACAAGAATCTGGCCAATAGCTGAAGCACTTAATCCAACACTTGCAATCTCTTCAAGCTCTTCTTTTGTCTTTGCAACACCGCTCCCAAGCCCTCCGAGAGTAAAGGCTGCCCGGACAATTACAGGATATCCTATATTTTCTGCAACATCAATAGCTTCAGTAACCGTTGTTACCGCAGTGCTCCGGCACACATCAATATTTGCGGCATCCATCGCTTGCTTAAAAAGTTCCCTGTCTTCGGTTGTTTGTATTGTATCCGGCTGTGTGCCTAAAACCCGAATTCCGTACTTTTCAAGAATCCCTCTTTTTACAAGCTCCATCCCGCAGTTAAGGGCAGTCTGACCCCCCACATTAAGAAGAATTGAATCCGGCCGCTCTTTTTCTATTATTCTAAGAACAACATCCGCAGTCACAGGAAGCAAGTATATTTTTGAAGCCATTTTAGGGTCTGTCTGAATTGTGGCAATGTTCGGGTTCACAAGAACCGTCTCAATGCCTTCCTCTTTTAGTGCCTTTAAGGCCTGGCTTCCTGAAAAATCAAACTCTCCGGCTTCCCCTATTTTAATCGCGCCGCTCCCTAAAACAAGAACTTTTTTTACATTCAAATGCCCATTATCAATAAATTCAATCATTATTTAGCCCCTTTAAAAAATCATCAAACAGCCACGAAGTATCATTCGGCCCCGGTGTTGCTTCAGGATGAAATTGCACAGCAGCAATTGGCTTGTCTTTATGGCATATTCCTTCAACTGTTTTGTCATTTGCATTCTCAAACCATGCAATAACACTCTTAGGAAGGGATTCGCGCTTAATTGCAAACCCGTGGTTCTGGCTTGTGATATAACATTTTTTAGTGTTTACTTCAACACATGGCTGGTTTTGGCTCCTATGCCCGTATTTCAGCTTGTATGTATCCGCCCCCAAAGCCAATGCCAGAAGCTGGCATCCAAGGCATATCCCAAAAAGCGGAACCCTGTTTGCGATTAAGGTCTTAAGCATGCTTATAGTGCCTTTAAGCATTTTTGGGTCGCCGGGACCGTTGGATACAACAACCGCATCCGGATTCTGTTCAAGAATCTGCTCTGCTGTAGTATTGTAAGGAACTCTTAACACTGTTGTATCCTGTTTTAAAATCTCCCTTAAAATATTTGCCTTAAGCCCGCAGTCAATAAGAACTATTTTCTTTTTTCCATTTCCATAAACCACAGGCACTTCCTTTGATACCGCTGCAACAAGGTTCTTTTTATTCGGGTCTTCCACTAGTGTTATCTCAGACAATAATTCTTCTTTTTTTGGATGCCCGACTTCCAATATGCCTTTCATTGTTCCATATTCTCTGATTTTTTTCACAATCTCGCGGGTGTCAATACCATCAATCCCGCATTTCCCGTGCTGGACAAACCACTCATTAAGCGACATGCCTGATTCATGATGGCTCGGGTTCTTGCAAATCTCAGACACAACAAACCCTTCAACCATTATATGATCTGACTCAAATGACTCAAGAAGCCCAAAGCAATCCCGCTTGTTTAGGGGCACACCGTAATTGCCAATCAAAGGATAAGTTGATACAAGAATCTGCGCAGTGTATGACGGATCAGTTAATGCCTCAACATAACCGACCATTCCGGTATTAAAAACTACTTCACCAACAACTTTTTTTTTGACGCCGAAACCAAAACCTTCAAAGACACTGCCATCTTCAAGAACAAGCATGGCTTTCATTTTTCTGTTTTTTTGTGTAGTTTTTGTATCCAAAAGAAACCCGCTAACTAGTTACAACCTAAAAGTTTTTAAATCTTGGCAGTGGTTGAAAAACAACAAATATTTATATTTTTAATAACTTACTAGTCATCATGGGCCGTACTTTAAATGTCTCCGACCAATTTATTGGAAGATACAGTCTTAAAAATCAAGAATATGGATTCGATTTGAATATTTTAGAAACTGAAAATTCAGATAAGCCTAATGAAGATTTTTTTGAAGGCGTGTTCAAAGATGATTTCGGATATGCCGTAGCTTCCGGGAGTATGGATGCCCAAAGTGTATATTTCTCCATAAAATACTCTGATAGAGCAACAAGCATGGGTGCGCCTGGAGAGACCTTACAGTATAGCGGACAGTCAAAAATACCCGGCATATTTAAAGGAACATACAACGAAAAAGAAACAGACACCACGAACAAACCACTCGGCACATTCTCAATGACGCGACCATCCATGACAAAAATAGATTAAAAACAAAACCGTAAATAATCTATTCTAAAGCAAACCAAAATCGACAAACCTGCGACATATTTTACTAAACAAACAAAGTACTCATAACAACCCATATAGCGGTTATGTACTTTTGTACATAAAACTCATTGTTATACGCAATTTTTAATCCGCCTCAGAGACTTCTCAGGATGGAATGCTTTTCCCCCATAATTACTTAGTTACTTACTTAATTACTTACTTAGTTATACTTAGTTACTTAGTTATACTTAGTTATACTTAGTTACTTAG
>JAGLIP010000003.1 GCA_023142905.1 Candidatus Aenigmatarchaeota archaeon
ATATTGAATCGGTATCAGGGTTCTTGTGTCCGAAAATATAAGTTGCCATTTGAATTTCTCCTATACGAATCTTTGGGTTGCTTGATTTTTATATAGTTTGGTGTTTGAAAAAACGAAACCAATTTAAAGAAATGAAACAAATTATTAACCGTCTTAGAGATTGATTAATATGACCCATACTGAACTTTCATGGTTTCTGTTTATGATTTTTGTTGTTTCTGCATCAGCTGTCGTACTTTTCAAGCGATGGAAGGAAGATTTTTACAATCCCCTTAAAATAAGTTACTGAATTACCGTAAACATATTTTAAAACAAAAAAGAAATAGTTCTTTAAGGTTACGATATGGAAAAAATATTTATTTTAGACTCAACCGCATTTCTTGAAGGCGGTGCGGGCGAATTTCAGGACAAGGCAACTGCAACGGTGTATGAAGTTTTAGAAGAGATAAAAAACGGAAAATCCGCAATAGAGCTTGACCGCATGATTCGAATGGGCATGGCGGTATTTGAGCCTAAAGATGAATCAGTAAAAGAAATAACAGACACCCAAGAAAAGACACAGGACAAGCTTTCAAAAACAGACACAAAGGTTCTTGCATTGGCATACCAGTTTAAAAAAAAGGGAAAGGTACCTGTTCTTGTAAGTGATGATTACGCTATGCAGAATATATGCAAAAACTTAGATATTGAATTTCTGCCGATGTCAAAAAAAGGCATTACAAAGAAATTTCGCTGGATAAAAATATGCGACAATTGCGGGCGAAAAATAAAGGATGGTGTTTGCGATATCTGTGGTGGCACTGCCAAATTCAGACCAAGCGCATAAATTTTTATGAACTTGCCTGTTTCTCATCAGACTCCTTAGAAGACATCTTAATACTCAGATCAACATAACTTCTTATTGCGGTTTCAGCTATGACGAGTATTATTGGGCCTATTATAAATCCCATCATGCCGAATAATACCGGACCGCCAAAAAAGCCGAGAAGTATTGTAAGCGGATGGACTTTCCCAACTTTTGCACCAATATATGGGCGCAAAAAGATGTCGGGAACAACATTAAGCACCAAAACTCCGAAAACAAGGACATACAGGGCAAGTAACTCATTTCCTATCAAATACTCATAGGCTGCAAGAGGCACATATACCCACGCCATGCCTATCAAAGGCAAAAAGGATGTAAGTCCTATAAGGACTGCAAGAATCCATGCATATGGTATGCCTAAAAGCTCAAAACCGACCCAAGCAACAACGGCCATAATAACAGACATTGTTATATACGAGAAAAACAAGACTTCAAGAGAATTTTTAAGCCCGTAGATCATACTTAATCCGGTTCGGCAATCCCTGTAAGGCAGTGTTCTTATATACTTAACGATTGCATTTTTAAGGCGGATTCCGTCTTTTAAAAAATAATAAGTTGCAAAAAGATACACCACAATATTCACAAGTATTGTAGGTATGCTCTTAAGATTGGCCATAATCTGATCCATTATATATGTTTCAAGCAAGGATATTATCTCCTGCGTGTTTGTAAGGGATTCTGAGAGACCAAATGATTCAAGCGTGGGTCTTAATAACTCCAGAACTTTTGTGACTTCATCTACAAGGCCGGAAATCTGAGAAACTACGGGTGTTGCATCCCTCACAACCAATGTCACAAAAGCAAAAAGCGATGCCGCTATCAAAAATATTGTGATTATCACGGCCAGATTATAGGAACGGACAACTCTTTTTAATCCAAAAATCAAAGGGTGTAAGATGTATGCGGTTATTGCGCCCAGAATTACTGCATTTAAGAACGGAAGTATTATAAGAAAAGATACTAGGGACACTAAGAAAAGTGAGATAAATTCAAAAGACCAAACTTTCATAACAAGTATATGTTTTATTCGGTTTTATATGTTTGCCTCCGAATTTCCAAAAACTTCAATAACTTTTAACTATCTTGTACGAACGCGTTATAGTTTTTTATGTCCACACAAACAGAACGATATATATTGGGGGAGCCACACTGATTTTTTCCGAAAAAAATAGTTGTTATGGGATCGTATTTATATGTCTGTGAAGCCGTACATTCAACCCACATATCAATGCAAAACATATCTTTTGGACAGTTGTTTAAATCCATACGACAGGGAGTTTCTTCAAAAACAGGTGTTGAAAGGAAATCACCATAAATAAGGTATACAGACAGTATAGAACTAAAAAAAACTACAAGAGCAAATAATTTCTCTTTTTTTGTGTTTCTTTTTTTGTGTTTCTCTAAAAAAAAGCCGCCGCCGCCAAAATACCGCAGTAGAAAATCCATAACAATTTTTTGTTCTTTGCAGTTATATATTTTTTTGCGCATTTATGTAAATTATTTACTTGCAAACTAAAACAAAACTATATATAATTTAGCATACAATGTGTTAAAATTTTACAATCCTCTCAGGTGATGCAGAATGAAATTATGTGATAAATGCGGAACACTTATGAGCCCTTATAAACACAACAACAAAGTAACGCTTGTGTGCCCTAAATGCGGCGAAAAAACAGCAATAGAGAAAGGCGCTTCATTTAAGATAACCGAAAAAATCAACCATACATTAAAAGATACCATCGTTGTAAATGAAAATACTAAGATGACTCTCCCCACAACAAAAATAGACTGCCCCGAATGCGGACACGCGGAAGCCGGCTGGTGGACACTACAGACAAGATCATCTGATGAGCCTGAAACACGATTCTATCGCTGCACCAAATGCAGGAACACATGGAGAGAATACAGCTAAAATTTTACAAATATATTTAAAATTCCTTTAAACACTGTTTGTTTATGGAATATAAACAACTGCCTGCAAAAGAAATGACGATACGGGATCTTACTTCTTCCAATATGCGTGTAAGGCTTATAGGAACCGCCATAAGCAAGGAAGAGAATGGATTCATGCTTGACGACACTACCGGAGCCATAAAAGTCATATGCGAAAAAAATGCGCTCACACACATTACTGAAAAATCAACAATTCAGGCGCTTGGTTGGGTTTCTGCAAATGCAAGCAATGAAATGGAAATTCGCGCAGACATACTGACAACGCTTAATGGTCTTAACCTAAAACTTTACAGGCGAACTTTAGAAAACACCACTGAAAATTAAAACAACCTTTTTAAAAATGCCCTCTAAAAATAATAAGTATTTAAGATAATTAAGAGGATTTACTATGTTTAATGCAACACTTTCCAATGTATCCGTTTTCAAGGATGCGTTATCCGCAGTATCGGAACTTGTAAGTGAAGGGACATTTATGGCCAAAAAAGACGGCCTTTTCTTTACAGCAACAGACCCTACAATGGTTACACTTGTTGATTTCAAGTTTATGGCAGGTGCTTTTGAAGAATATAAAACAGAAGCAGATGCAGAAATAAGCATCAGTCTTGAAAATCTTTTGAATGTATTAAGAAGAGCAAAGGCAACAGACAAAGTCTCGCTTGAGCTTGACAATAACGCAAACAAGCTTAAAATTTCGCTTTCAGGCAACTCTGAGAGAAAATTCACAATACCCCTTTTAGATATTGAAAAAGGAGAAGTCCCTGAAATGAAGCTTGACTTCCCTGCAACAGTTGAAATATCAACAGGCATACTTTCAGACGGAATTGCTGATGCTTCAATTGTAACAGACACTATTGTTCTTGGAGTAAATACAAATGATTTTTCAATGAGCGCTGAAGGAGACCTTTCCGATGCCCAGCTAAAACTTAAGGGCGGAGCAGAAGGCGTTGTCGGCATTGCGACAAAGGGTGAAGAAAAATCCAAATATTCTTTAGAATACCTGAAAAAAATCGAGAAAGGCGGCAAAATCGCAAACACTGTAAAAATACAGTTTGGAACCGACTATCCTTTAAAAGTAACATTTACAGAAAAAGATGTTGCTGAGATTTCTTATGTGTTGGCGCCAAGAGTCGACGATTGATATTCATTTTTTCAAATAAAACTTTCTTTTCTTGTTGTCGAATTTTTCAATAGCGTATCTTAAAGCAGTTCTTGGCATTTCTTTGTAGTGCTTGTTTAAGAATTCTTCTTCTTTTTTGTGATTCCTGTTTCCAATTTCCCGCAGCATCCAGCCAACTGCTTTATGTATCAGGGCATGGCTATCGTAAAGAAGAATTTCTGAAATATTAAACGCATCATCAAAGTCATTATTTCTTATGAACGCAAAAGTTGATAGTATGGCTATTCTTTTTTCCCAGAGGTTGTCTGATTTTGCCAGGCCATATAATATTAAGCGGTTTTTTTCCAAAAGATAGTCGCCTAAAATATACGGCGCAGAACTGTCAACCAAATCCCAATTATTTATGTTGCCGGTGTTTTTAAGATAAAAATCAACAATTATTTTTTTATCTTTTGCATCTGCTTTTTTATATTTTTCAATAAGAATGAATAATGATGTAAGCCGGTATTCGTGTATTTTACTTTCAAGCAGGGCTTTTATATCGCCTAAAGCCAAATCAGGATATTTCTTTGCGATTTTTCTCTGCTCGGGGACTTTTATGCCGAGGAATATGTCTCCTTCGCCGTATTCTCCTTTGCCCGTCTTAAAAAATTTTGCAAGTATTTTAGCTTTTTTGGGGTTCGCAAGTTTTTGGAGGTCTTGCTTAAGTCTATTAATCATAATATTAATTATGTTTTATTTGTTAAATGTGTTCCCCGAGTTTCCAATAGATTTTATGCGCGGACACCAATTTGCGCATACCGTATCAAATGCGAGAGTTATACGCGAAAAGCAACTGGTTGTTAATTTCAACTTTCGATGGGCGTAAAAAAAGAAATGCAAACATATTTAAATATTTGATTTTTAATTACTTAAAAGTAATATCGCGTGGTAAGATTTATGAAATTTCCTGATATAAAATCGAAATTAGAAAGAATGAACTATATACTTCGCGGAAATGCATGGATTTCAGAGGGGTCTACTTATATTCCTGATTATCTACGCGTAAAGCATAATTGTTCGGTACTAGAACAATACACTAGAAGACAAATAGATAAAGCAATAAAAGAAAATCCGGACAATTGGGGAGATAATGATTTAATTAAAAGAATGGAAAACGGTCATATTGACGGAAGTGATCCCCAATTAAATTGGGGCTGTGAGAGTGTAATGTTTGATTTCCTGAATAATGGCATATATAATAAGGTTGTCCCTGCAGTACTTGAGATGTACAAAAAGACAGTTAACGGGGATAATATCAAAGCAAATATATAACATATTAAACGAATTAAAGCAGTTCTTGGCATTTCTTTGTAGTGCTTGTTTAAGTTTTTTTCTGATTCCGGTTAAATAAATTAATTATATAAGGCAAAACAAACAATAGTGCCTCATGTTAAAAATCAAGCCTTTCAAGCAGACAAAGGGATATTGCGGGCCTGCATCGCTTAAGATGCTATTGTCTTATTACGGAATAGACAAGTCAGAAGATTATCTGGCAAAATTGGTGGGGGCTTCAAGAGAGACCGGCTGCGGTGAGGATGGTTTGATGGATGCCGGGAAAAAGCTAGGGTTCAAAGCATATTCTAAAGTTGAAAGTTCCATAGAGGAATTGAAAGAACTTATTGAAAAAGGAATTCCTGTAATGGTGGCTTGGTTCTCGCCGGAAGAGAACGGCCATTACTCGCTTGTGATTGGTTTCGAAAAAAATAAAATTGTGATGAACGACCCACATTTCGGAAAAGAGATTAAGATGGACATTAAACAATTTCTTATCCGCTGGTTTGATTTTGACAATTATCCGATAAAAGATTGCTCTGAGCTTGGCATCAGACGAATCATTGTGATACAAAAATGAACATTCTTTTTTTAGGATTATCCCACAACAATGCCATTTCCAATCTTTAGAAGTTTATTAAAGTCGCGGTCGTTTGGCTTGTATTTAGCGAAGTTTACAAGGTTGGTGGTGTTGAAGAATAATTTTATGTTTTTTGTGTCTTTTTTTTCTTTTTTCAAAAGAGTTATTGTTTCTGTTGCTGTAAGCTCTTTTTTATCTGTTTCAAACTTGTGCTTAAAAAAGAACCTGACAGCTTCTGATGCTTTTTCGTAGGCTTGTTTTTTCATTCCTTTTAAATACAATTTCTCTGCGGCATCAAGCATTTTTTTGGATTCTTTTTTGTAATTTATTGGCTTTTCTTTTTTTTGCGGTTCAACAATTGTGAGTGTTTCTGGTTTTTTTATGTATTTAGCCCATAAATAATAACCTAGTGCAATAAGTGCGGCAAGATAGGCAAAAAACCAGGGGAATTTTTTATTGTTGTGCTTTTCAACCTCAACGCTTGTGACATTCCCTTCCATCGTCATGTTTCCGAAAATTTCTGCGGTCTCGTTTGTTTCAGGATTTGACATCTGGTAGTTGTAATTTGTCATGTTGGCGGTTGTCGGCGCAATAGATTTGTTTTCAACAGAAAATCCTTCTTTTTTAAGGCCTTCAATCGCTTTTTTGAAATCAGTATTATTTTCAAGGGCTTTCATAAGTTCGCGCTCATCATCAGAACTGAAACTTGAAATATCTTCAACGCTTCCATTGTTAACCTGCCCTTTTATGCTTGCAGTATCGCCGTTTTCCTTCTGGTATTTGTATTCAAAATCTCCGGTTTCTTTTGATTCAGGACTTATGTCTTTTTCAGCCAATTTGTAGCCGTTGTCTTCAAGTTTTTTATGCTCATCATACATTTCCTGATTAGACTCTATTGTTTTTTCAAGCTGCTGCATTTGTTCCTGCTGTTTTTTTTGCTCTTCCAGCATTTCGTTTTTTAAGCCCTGCATGTTCTGGTTGTCCTGCTGGTTAATGTTTTTTAGCTTGTCCTGCGTGTCTGGCTGGCTGTTGCTTGCTTGCTCCTGGCTTGAGGAAGACGAAGAGTATGATGTTGACTGCATGTTTGTGCCATTGCAGTTATATATTGTTGTTATTCCCTGTTCAGGAATTGTTGTGTTTCCCTTTCCAACATCTAGAATGTATGTGTTTGACTCAATGGACTCTTCTTTTCCCGTGAGGGGGCTTAGGTATGTTATTTGGGCTTTTTCCAGAGTGTATTTTCCTTCAGAATATGCGGTTATTGGTGTGTATTCGAACAATATTTCGCTTTTTTTTGGGGTTGTCTGTTCCATACACTGGACATCAATGCCATTGTTTGCGAAAATGTTCTTATCGACAATTGTTATTGGAATATCGACATCAAAAGGATTTGTGAATTTAAGGACAACTGTTGCCTGCCCGCCAACTTTGATTGAATCTTCTTTCACACTTTTTTCTACAGACAGTTCCTGGGCAAAAACAGGAGTTGAAAGAAGGATAAAAAGAAGGATAAAAAAGAACAGCTTGTTTTTCGAAACAATCACTTAAGAACCCTCCATTTCCACTCTTTGAGATATATTCGAGACATTATCAAAATCGCACCCAAAATTATCATCCAGTCTTTTATTGATGTTGGTTCTCGTTCGCGCTTTATGTTTTCAGGCAATCTGGAATAGATGTCTGTAAGTGTTCCGCTGTCAACAGACTTGAAATATACGCCTCCTGTGTCTCTTGCAATCTGCTTTAGAGCTGCTTCATCAAGCTGAGCGTATTGGGGATTTCCGAACCAATCATGCCCGAGAACCACCGGCTTCTCCGAACCCATGCCTACTGTAAACACAACAACCTCGTTTGATTTTGCAAAGGCAGCAGCTTCTGTGGTTGATATGACTCCTGCATTTGAAACGCCGTCAGATAGAAGGACAACAAACCGTTTTTTGTTCGGGATTGATGATACCATATCAATGGCCAAACTTAACCCATCACCAATTGCTGTTGCGCCTTGGTTTGCGCTTATGCTGCCTATTCGCTCTACTGCTTTTTCTTTATCAGGTGTAAGATAGGCAACTGTAGATGCACCATTTGCGAAAGATACAACACCGACAAAATCCTTGTTCTCAAGGCTTTCAACAAGTGTTTTTGCAGCATCTTTTGCCGCCTCAAGGCGCGTTGGCTTATAGTCGTTTGCCTGCATGCTGCCTGAAATGTCTATTGCAAGAACAACATTCACGCCTTGTTTTGTCTGCTTTAAAGGAATATGCGGATCTGCAAGCGCCAGAAACAGTGACAGGACAAGCAGGATATCTATTGCAAGAATTATTTTGCTTCTTCTTTTTGTCTTTTGGTGGGCAGATGCCATTTTTATAAGATTAATATTACTGAATTTCACGGCTGCTTTTTTCTTTTCTTTTTTTGATTTTTTAATTAAAAAATAAATTGCTGCAAGAACAACTACCAACGGCAAAAGCCATAACGGCTCCATAAAAAAAGATCCCATAAGTATCACCTGTATTTACGCCTGCGCTCCTTAAAAAATTTCTGCATACTTAAAAACCAGTTTTCGGAAGTTGTTGTGCTTAAAAAATCAATCTTTTTTTTCCTGAAAAAATCAATTGTTTCTTTTTCTTTTTCTTTAGCCATTCGGGCATAGTTCTCCCTAAATTCCTTATCTGATGTATCTACAAGAACACATTCGCCTGTTTCAGTGTCTTCAAGCTCAATAGTTCCCACATCAGGTATTTCCTTTTCCCTCAAATCTTCTACTTTTATGCATAGTATGTCATTTTTTCGGTTTAAAACACCTAAAGGCTTTTCAATTGCAACTACATCAAACTGGAAATCAGATATCACAAATATAATTGATTTTCTTTTTACAATGCCTGCAAGAAACTCCAATGATTTCTTTAAGTCTGTGCCTTTGTGCTTTAAGGGATGATATACCAGCTCACGGATTATTTTAAGGGCGTGCCGTCTTCCTTTTTTTGGGGGAACAAACAATTCAATATCTTCTGTTGCTATTAAAAGCCCTATACGGTCATTGTTTTTTACAGCAGACATAGCAATTGATGCGGCAATCTCTATACTCTGGTCTTTTTTAAGCGCAAGCTGGGTTCCAAAATCAGAACTGTTTGACGCGTCAAAAACAATGATGGCTGTAAGGTCGCGCTCTTCAACAAACTCCTTGACATACGGAGCATCCATGCGTGCTGTGACATTCCAGTCTATGCTTCTTATGTCGTCTCCGGGCACATATTCGCGCACATCTGAGAACTCTATACCTCTTCCTTTAAATGCCGAAAGATATGCTCCCTGCATAAGCCCGTCTACAAGATTCTTTGTCCTTATGTCTAGACTTCGAACTTTCTTTATTACCTGTTTTGCTTTTGGCATCATGATTACCTTTTAAGCAGAATTCATGGCGCCTTTACTTTTGCAAGTATTTTATCTATTACAGAATCCGTTGTTATGTCTTCAGCTTCTGCTTCGTATGTCAAAAGTATCCTGTGGCGCAACACATCTTTTGCTATTGCCTTTACATCTTCGGGAAGGACATAGCCACGCCCTTCGGCAAGAGCCCATGCTTTGGCGCCCAATACAAGCCACATTGATGCTCTTGGAGATGCACCGTACTGTATGTGGCCGTTTAAGTCAAGGCCGTATTTTTTTGGGTCTCTTGTGGCATGAACCAATGCAACGACATAATTGTGTATTTTTTCATCAGCGTATATATGGGGTACAAATGCCTGAATGTCTAAAATTTTATTGGCGGTAATTATCTTTTTTGCTCTTGGAATTTTCCCGGTTGTCATTCTTGATAGTATTTCTGTCTCCTCTTTTTTGTCAGGGTAATCAAGATTTATTTTCATCATGAACCTGTCCACTTGTGCTTCCGGAAGAGCATATGTGCCTTCAGTTTCAATTGGGTTTTGCGTTGCCAACACTAAAAACGGCTTTTCAAGTGTGTGCGTCTCGCCTGAAATTGTGACCTGACGCTCCTGCATGGCTTCAAGAAGTGCGGACTGCACTTTTGGGGGTGCACGGTTTATTTCATCTGCAAGAATAAAATTAGAGAATATGGGGCCTTTCTTTGTTGTAAAATTCCCGGTCTTTTGGTTGTAAATATTGGTTCCTATTATGTCTGCAGGAAGAAGGTCGGGAGTAAACTGTATTCTTTTAAATCCCGCATCAAGTGTGTCTGCAAGTGTCTTTATCATCATTGTCTTTGCTAATCCGGGCATTCCTTCAAGAAGAACATGGCCGTTTGCTGAGAGCGCTACTACTACTTTTTTTACGGTATCTTTTTGGCCAACTATCACTTTTCCTACTTCCTCAAGCAATGAGTCTATGGTTTTAGAATAATCTTCTGCTTTTTTGTTTAGCTGTTCTATTTCATTGTTCAACTGAATCCCCCCTATAAAGGCTCCTACCAACAGGCAGTTTCCGGCGCAAAAAATATCATGTGGGATTACTTCTGAATGAAGTATTATATGTTTTATCAAACATTTAAAAAACAAAAGATTATGCCTTTTTCTTTTTTGCAATGTTTTCCTGATTCGTTAGATCCCGTATAATGTTTATGTATTTTCTTTGCCTGTTGAATTCAACCGCCCTGTGGCTTACAGAAAGGCGTTTCCGAGCCCCGCTTTTTGTTATGATTTCTGTTTCATAAGGCCGTGCATCTCCTTTTTGCGCCTCTTGCCAACGCGCCAACATAAATGCGTGATAATCTTTGGGTATTATTGACATGAACGGCTTTCCAATAAGTTCTTCTTTTTTCCAGCCGCTAATTTCTGTGCATACAGGATTCCCGAATTCTAAATTCCCTGCGACATCAACAACAAAAATTCCGTCGCTTGACATTTCAATAATGGATTCAAGATATGTTTTGGATTCCTTGATTTTTTTAAAAAGTTCCGCATTTTCAATTGCAATGCCTATTTGATTTGCAAGAGCAATCAGGACATCCAAATCATTAGAATTAAATTTGTGGGCACTTTTGCTTGCAAGAACCATGACTCCCCGAACCGCACCTTTTGCCCTCAGAGGAACACCGACAAAGGAACGCAACCCTTCTTTTTTCGCTTCAGGCAGTATAATTTTTGGGTGCCCTGAAAAATTATCCCCTGTATGTATCAACTCCCCTGATTCTGCAATGGCACCTATAAGACCCGCACCAAAATCAAGAGGTTTTTTTATACAGGACTCCTGAAATTCTTTTGATATGCCCTGAAAAGCCACAAGATTATTTTTTTTCCGAACAGCATCTGCAATAAAAATCATACCTGAAGAAACATGCAGTACATACATAATATCCTTTAAAACATCATTTAAGAACTCAGTCAATTTAAACGGCTGGCTTGCATTATAGGAAACAGCACTCAATAATACCAGCCTTCTTGTGCGCTCATCAACCCGTTTTTCAAGACGATCCGTATATTCTGTTGCTTTTTCCTCAAGCTTCTTTTGTTCGGTTAGATCTCTCAATATCTGCAAAACACCAAGAACGGTTCCTTTTTTATTCCGTATCGCAAATGAGCACACTTCAACTGTCATTATACCTCTAAATCGGGAAAGTATTTTTTTTTCTGTTGTTGACGGTCTTCCGGTTTTCATTGTCTCACACGCAACGCAGATATTGGTCTTTTTGTTGTCTTTTTGGTATATTGAATAGCATTGCTTTTCCAGAACATCTTTTATGTCCCCAACCCAGGAACTAAGTGTTTCGTTAATCCAAAGAATTTTACCCTCCTTGTCAAGCATTATTATTCCGGTACCTTGCAGGGTATTAAATAATTCTTTCAAATAATTTTTTTCGTCATATATGTTTGAGTCCACAGAAAAAAATGCGAGAATTGGGGATTCAGACACGCTCCAGACTTTTGCCATCCCCTTATTTTTAAATATTATCTGCCCTTCTGTTTGCAGTATATGCAAATATTTCATTACAGTTGTCCTGTTGATTTTAAGCTGGCGCTGTATCTCTGATGACGACAGGCCGTCTTTTCTTGTTTTTAGAAGAGAGATTATATTTTCTTTAATTTCTATTGGGTTCATACAATCACAGCACATTTTTTTGATTTATTGCATTATTGCCTATTAAATCCTATATCCATGCAGTAATAGAATGTTAAAATTTATATTGATGAGCTATAGTTTTGATTCTATTGATGAGCAATGGAAGCAATTTATACGGATGAATCATATTCAAGTAATCATTTTGACCATGCACGCACAAAATATATAAAGATTAAAAACTGAACTTATTGATGAGCAATTAGTGTGGTTCGCCATACTTATTTGCTTGATCGATTATATCCCACCGATATAACCTTCAGAAAATTTGGTGTCTCGCGGGGCTGAATGAAAATTCTCCTGCGACCACCAGATTATTCTAATTTTTTAAACAAGTTAACTAAACTGCCAAAAACAAAAGATGACAAACCCCACCACATAAACATTTAAATGTTTGACAAGAACATTTTGTCATGAAAGCCATACTTCTAAAGCACACCGCCGATGCTGAAAAACTTGCAGGTGTCGCTGCTTTTACATCTTGTTCTCCTGAAGGCTCAGACGAGTTGATGAATACAAAAACAAAAGAGGAATGCGACAAATTCCTGAAAAGAGTTCTTAATTATGGGCATCATTCTGTAATTGAGCATGCAAGCTTTACTTTCAGTGTTGAAGGAATATCCCGCGCATGCACGCACCAGATTGTTCGCCATAGGATTGCATCATACACCCAGCAGAGCCAGAGATATGTTAAATTCAAGGAACTCGGGTTTGTTATGCCGCCATCAATAGAAAAAAATGAAGAAGCAAAAAAAATATACTTAGAAGCTATGAAAAATGCATCAAGCGCATATGAAACACTTCTCAATTGCGGAATTAAGGCAGAAGATGCAAGATATGTATACCCCAACGCATCACACACGAATATCATGATTACAATGAATGCGCGCGAATTGTGGCATTTTTTCTCGCTTAGATGCTGCACAAGAGCGCAGTGGGAATTGCGGGAAATTGCAGAAAAAATGCTTGCTGAAGTAAAAAAAGTAGCTCCTTTACTGTTTGAAAATGCGGGAGCATCATGTGTTCGTTTAGGCTACTGCCCTGAAGGGTCTCTTGGATGCGGCAGATACCCAACATTAAAGCAATTAAAGGAAAAAGAGGCAAATTAAATGCTAGAACCTGTTGAAGCAATTGAAGGACTTAATGTAAAAGAAGCCATAAATGAAATAGAATCACTTACAGAAAAGCATAACCAATGGCGAAAAAAAGAGTGCATCAATCTTATTGCATCAGAAAATGTGACTTCTCCTGCAGTTGATAAAATATATGTTTCCGACCTTGGCCATAGGTATGCTGAAGGAAAACCCTTTGGCAGGCACTATCAAGGGCTTCAATTCGTAGACCAAATAGAGGACTTGACACAAAAGCTTGCAAAACAGCTTTTTTGCGCAAAACATGTTGACTTACGGCCTTTAAGCGGAACTACTGCCAATCTTTCGGCATTGGGGGCACTTACAAACTACGGAGATACGATAATTTCAAGTTCAATACCTAATGGCGGGCATGTATCACATACACGACACGGCGTTTCCGGTCTTATCGGCATAAAAGACTTTTCATTCCCTTTCAATATTGATGAAATGAATATTGATGTTGATGCCACAAAAAAGAAGATTGAGGAAAAACAGCCAAAAGTACTTCTTTTCGGGGCATCGCTTTTCTTATTCCCTCATCCAATAAAAGAAATTGCAGATTTTGCAAAACCATACGGTACGCACATAATATACGATGCCGCACATGTTTTAGGGCTTATTGCCGGCAACCAGTTTCAAGACCCCTTGCGCGAGGGGGCAGATATTATTACAACATCCACACACAAGACATTTCCGGGACCTCAGAGCGGCATGATTTTCGGAAATTCGGATGATTTCGAGAAAATAGAGACTGTTGTGTTCCCTCAGGTCATATGCAACCACCATTTGCACAAACTGCCTGCAATGGCCGTTGCCTTAGAGGAAATGACAACCCATGGCGAGAAATACGCAAAACAGATAATCACAAACGCAAAAACGCTCGCACAAAGCATGCATGAGTTAGGATTTAATGTTGTTGCAGAAAATAAGGGATTTACAGAAAGCCATCAGGTTGTAGTTGATGTTTCCCAATTTGGCGGCGGAAAGCCTGTTGCGGAATTGCTTGAAAGCATGAATGTGATTTTGAACAAGAACTTTATCCCCGGCGATACGGTAAATTCAGATACGATGAGAAACCCGCGCGGAATCCGTATCGGAACCCAGGAAATGACAAGAATGGGCATGAACGAGGAAGAGATGAAAATGATTGCGGAATTGATGAAAAAGGCGCTTATTGATAAAAAAGACATTAAGGGCGAAGTAATAGACTTCAAGAAAGAATTTTTAGAAGTCAAATATTGTTAGATGTTAAATACTATTAGGTTGTATTTCTTTTATATGCCGTAATTCCTGCAACAAAGTCGCAGGAAATATTGTTTTTATTATTATGTTTGTTTTAAACCATATGCACCGGTCGTTTAGCAACACCATCATTATACCTATTAACCGCATCAGACAATTTATCTTCAGATATACTTCCCGCATCTAAATTATCATCAGATAAAAGAGTATCTATCATAGAAGTTTCAAAGTAAGGAGCCCATATATTTTTTATACTAAAATCAATACGCGAATCAAATGGTTTGAGCCTATCAACGACATTACATACATCTTTAGAGGTACAACCAACAGGAAAAACCACATCTAATTCGCCCACAGGGATATTATTTTTTCTCATTGCAGAATCAATTACGCCATCAATAAGCATACCTTTATTATATGCACACTGATGTGTGGTTTCCTTCAATCTTGCACAATCAACAATACTAGAACCAACAACAGATTCCACGATAATTTGTAATTGAGAATACGCATTCTGCAAAATTGTTCTTCCGTCAGAACTTAAATACGCAGAACCATGTTCTTCAGTTTGAATGCCACTCTTTTTTTCTTGTTCAAAAAAATATTTTCTTAAATCGCCAATAATTCCAATACTATCCTCAATCAATGCCACACAATTTGGCTCGGATAACTTAGGAATCATTCCATATTCGCTTTTTAAAGTAGCTCTATACTCAGATAAATCTTCAATCTTAGGGTTTGACTTATATTGAGTCTTAAAATCATCCAAACTATGCACTATATTACGATCATCCATAATATCACCAAAAATGTAATTACTGTCTAGTTGTGATACAAACTATATAAATTTAACATATAAATTCATAATATACAACACGAAAACATAAATTAACCACAAACCTACCAATAACCCCGATACAAAATCCCCCACAACCAAAAACAACCACAAAACAAGACATAACATTTATAAAACTTATCTGTTAATGATGGGATATTATCTAGATGTTGTTTCTACAAACAATCTATATCAATATAATTTAAAAAGATGATAACTATGGGACTACGACCAGCACGAGTTGACAGAGGCGTAAAAAAACGCTCATTTACAAGAACAGCTTTAAGAGTTCATAAGAAGAACTTCATTAAAGGTGTTCCCGGTGTTAAAATACGCATGTACAACATGGGAAATAAACAATTTACCGGCGACACCATGGTAACTCTTGTTCCGAAGCAGGATGTCCAGGTACGGCACAACGCTCTTGAAGCTGGCCGTGTTGCTGCAAATGCTTATCTTAAAAAGACTATCCCTGCAGAAGATTATTTCTTAAAGGTGCATGTATTTCCCCACCAGATTTTACGGGAGCACGCACAAGCTGCAGTGGCTCAGGCAGACCGATTCTACCAAGGTATGGCGCACCCATTCGGAAGACCAAAAGGAAGAGCCGCGCGAATGAAAGAAGGCGGCACAATTATAAGCATTCGCATAAACAAAGAAAATATAAATACTGCAAAAGAAGCTATGAGGCGGGCAAGCATGAAAATGCCGCTTTCATGTAGAGTTGTTATTGAATAATTTTTAATCGTTTTTTTCTTTAGACCTAATCAATGCAGCCACCAGTATCAACACGATCAAACCCACGACACCAAGTCCCGGAGTATTTGTCGAATGCCCGTCTTTGTCAGTATAAAAAATGGCAACTTGTAGGTCTTTTGATGCTTTCTGGCTGTTTGTAAGTGATTTTGCCTCAACGCGTAGCATATATTCCCCGGCTTTTCCGCCCAAAACATTTAGAGGGACGGAAATTTCTGAAAGAGGTTCTAAATGCACTATATTTTTTGTTCTGCTTTCGTATTTTTGACCTTCGAAATACGACCAGTATTTTATCTCAATTGGATTCCCGTAAATGCTAAGCTCTATTGAATCAGGTATGTCGAGCGGGTTTTTCAGTTTTATTAAAAGTATTTTTGTTTTTCCTAAAGGTATTTCAAAACTATCGCCGGATCCTGTAAAGTCAAAATCTATTTCTGGCGGGATAAGGTTTGCACAGTAAGACATGCCTACGCATACACCACCATAACATTCATCAGAAGATATGCAATTGCAGCCATCTTTCTTTTTGACTTCGAATGTTCCGAGTTTTATTTCTGTATTTCCTATAAGATCGTATGATGTCACAGAATATGCGTAATTATTATCGTCACACATAATGTTTTGTTCTATTTCGCACATGTTTTCTATAAAATGATCTATTGAGCAAACACCGACAGGTGTTATCACGACCGTAGTTGAACATTTAGAATTTGTATCAAAACAGTTAACAATAAATGAAAGATTACTTAATGAGTGTGCGGGCTTTGGCGACAACACAACACTGGTTGTCGGCGAGGTTACATCGCAAATAGCGCCTGTAAAAAGAGTGATATCAAACTCACTTCCTGTACCGATAAAAGGAACAGATCCGATGCAAAAAGTTGCATCAAAATCGGTGCCGAAAGATGTGGCAGAGCCACCGCGCAAATCCAATGAAAGTTCAAAATCAGCACCGGAAAGGGCATTTGCAGGACTTACAAGTAGTATTGCTGAAATAATGACGATGATTATTTTTTTCATATACTCACATTAACGATATTTTGGTTGTCCTGAATACCTTTAAGACTTTTCTTTCTTCAAAATCGACTATCGCCAGCAGACCTTTGCCTGATGCATAGTATGTGATTTCATAAAGTGTCTTTTCAGGAAGTTTGCCGTAAATTACCGGTTTCTCAACTGCAAGGTCTTTTGCATATAACTCAGTTAAAATTGTTATTTTTGTAATATATTCCGGGTTTTCGAGCACAAATTGCATGACTTGAGAGTTTGTGGAAGCGATGTTTAGTAAATCCTGGTCTTGTGGTGGAGATCGTATTTTCGCGCTTAAAAGAACCGCTATAAGAACGAAAATCAATAGTATATATGTTATCTTTTGATTATGTGTCTTTTCCCTTATTTTCTTTTTCATAGATTACCCCGCAAACTCAAAGCTGAATGTATTACATCGTGGGCAGCTATACGGATTTTGGTCTGAGACGGTAACATTCAGAGTATATATCTTATTAGGCACAAGCGAAAGCGTGTTTATACTTCCCATATCGTGCTGTAATACGCCATTGTTGATTATACTATCGTATGTATACGGACCCCAAATTGTTGTTGTGCCCTCAATTATTTTTAACTCAATTGAACCAGACACTAGGGGAAATCCTGTTGATTTGTCTTTCACAAAGCCCTGAAGGTTTAAGATGGTAGGTTCGCTGTTGAAGTAGTTTTCAGGTGATGTTGTGGAGCCGCCGCCAACACTTATCAGTTTTATGTTCGGGCTATTAATCAGGTTGCCTCCTGCGTTCACAAGGTCAGGATTCATGTCTTTTATATTCAAAAGCTCATATAGGAATGTAATGAAGGGGGCTCCGGACACATATACTGGTTCATTTATTTCTATGGTTTCGCTGTCAATATAAAGCCTTGCGCTTTCGGAATTACCCTGAAAATTAAAAGGATTATTGAATACTATTGCTGATGAAAATACTGTAGCATATGCGGGACCTCCGGAACTTACAGTGGAACCGCATCCGTTTATAGTCACAGTTCCGTCCTGTGTCACAGTTGCCCCTGTGATGTTATATATTGTAGATATACTGCAACAGCCTACGCCGTCACCTGAAGAAAGTGAAACATTTCGGACAATTATGGTTCCTGTATCTTTAGAGCCGGCATTGATATTTATTTTGCCTGAACCTCCCGAACCGCCACCAGGATAACCACCAAAACCGCCACTTACATCAAGTTTAGGCAGTATAAAGTTCGAAGATAAGGTCTTTGAACCTATATAGAGCTCGCCTTTAGGGTAGTTGCAGCTGGAACCCCATCCGCAATTGTTGCCGCCATGAGAGTGTATTTGGAATGTTTCCGCGGCAGTTAGGGCATCAGTATAAATATACACCGTTGAATAGCCCGGGTTCGCATAATTACAGCATGATTTTCCCCCTATTGAATAAATCCTGCTTGTTTAGGTCATTGTTATCGCGCTGGCATTTATTGTGAGTGTAGCTATTCCGCCGTTTATATAACATGCGCCGCCCCCGCCATAGTCAGTACCGTGCAAATAAATTTCTCCAGTGCCTGAAATGACAAGATTGTCTACAACAAATATTGCAGATGGATCGAAACCATTAATAGTAAGCCGATCCTGTATCGTAAGAGAATCAAATGTGTATGTGCCGCTGTCGATGGCCTGGGCTGATGCAACAACGCAGTCTGTCCCTGTAAATCCATCTCCGCATCCATCTCCGCTAATTCCTATAGCGCATACAGTGTCTATATTCAACAAAATCCCAAACAAAATAAACAAAATCAATACTTTTCTCATAAAAACATCTCCGGTGTTATTTGAGCTTACGAACTATATATATTTGCGTTAAAATGCTGTGTCGCCTAAATAATCATATTTTGTCCCGCCCAATCAATGCTTGTTATAATTGCCCATATTTCCTCACCCCGTCATATGCCCACACCTTTCTTTTCAATTCAAGCAACATATTTTTTCTCAAGTTATAGCAGACCAATAAAGTAATTCCGCTTTATTTTTCCCAAAACTGAAAAACACAGTCTAATGTACGATTTTATTGCCAATGCTTTATTTGAAAATCAGTCGAATCATCTGACTCAAAAAATATGTGTGGTGTGGGGCATTGTGATTTCATATTTCGTTTTTTACAACTCCTTCAATATTTGTGAGGTATATTATTTTCATGCAAAATTTATTGCTCTACTGAATCTGTTTTTATATAATATAATCAAAAATGGAAAAACTTTATTGTCTTGCTATAACTAATGATTCAAACAACAAATAACAAAAAATAATACCGATAAAACTTAAAACCATCACCCCATAAATCCCAACTTGATTATTTAACAAATGCTCATAAAAATATTCTCTATAAAGATAACAAAAAACCCCTACTAGGATAAGTAACCCAAATAACTTTAATATCATTTTAGGGTCGATTTGTTGACTTTTCTTTAATTCAAACAAAGTAATTGATACCCCACATATAATCACGAAAAGTGTATTAACTTTGCCACTATAATCCGCCCAACTTTCATAAAGTGAACTTCCATTAATGAATTACCCAATCGCAGCAAGCTGCGGGGTATCTAACTAAAGGTTATCAATGTCAATTGCTTTACATCTCTGCCTTGTTTTCCCACATATTTCTTAATTTCTTCTAATCCTCTTCCATCACCAACGGTATCTATATGCCC
>JAGLIP010000030.1 GCA_023142905.1 Candidatus Aenigmatarchaeota archaeon
TATTTTGCCCGACCGCGTGACTTTTGCGCGTCAAATTTTTATAGCCCATGCTAAATGAATTCGGATTCATGTTATCACTTCCTGGAATTCGGGGGTCCTTGGCCCTCGCTTCCACTAACCAATTGGTTTTTTACAAAGAAATAATGCCCGCAATTCATCTACGGGCTAAAGCCCGCAGATTTCTTGCGGATGCATATTAAATTACATTGTACTGCCCGCAACAGGTCTTCTTTTTTATGGAATAAGTTTCCTTCTTGAAAAATCAAAAAAGAATTTCTTCATAGGAATAAGGATCCCATGGACTTTATCAAGTGATGAAGTGTGGAGAAAAACACATAAACTAGGCGCAAAAATGTTTAGGGTCTTTGCGATTCTTGCCTTTGTGAGTGTAATTATTCCGTCAGGTTTTATGGTTTTTATGGCATCGACTTTTTTAGGCGTCATATATCTTTTTGCATACTCGTATTTTGAATACAAAAAAGAGAAGAAAAACTAATATTGCTTTAAAATTATCTTTTTTTGCATAATGCTCGATAATTTTAAATACATTCCATACTAAAAAGTGATTACTGGTGGTTAATCAATGTTACATGTTGGTAAATTCGATTTTGAGCAAAATGGCGATACTGTTTATCTTTCTTTAGAGCAAACAGAGGCAACAATTTATGGCGCACATTCAGAACATTGGGAATTACGCCGTGTTTTGGTGGACTTAAAAGAACAAGGAAAAACCGTTGGTTGCCCTGAAGAAGTATACAAGGCGTTAATTGCACGGGATTGGTTTAAGAAAGAACCAGTAGGGAACTTCATGTGTGCTATGGGTATATATAGTGATGTGCGGTTAAACCAAATAATACATAAATATGGATTGTCCGAAAACCATTTGCCTGCAATAGATGCAATTATCAATATGCGTGACGGTTTGCTTCGAGCAGATAAATATGTTAAACAACAACAAAACCGCCTTGAAACACTACGGTTAAAAAATCAGGTTTCTTAATGGTTTTGCCCGTTGTCATCAAACAACTCTTTATCTCTTAATTTCTTATGGTATGTTATTGCGAACCTGTGGGCTTCGTCCCGCACTCTCTGCACGAGATAAAGCCCCTGTGTGTCGCGCTCAAGTATTACAGGTATATCTTTTTCGGGCAAAAATATTTCCTCTTCCCTTTTTGCAAGGGCGCATACAGGGATGTCAAGATTTAGTTCATTCAATACCCCTAAAGTCACATTAAGATGTCCTTTACCACCATCAACAAGAATCAAATCCGGCAATTGAAGCCCTTCTTTTTTAACTCGTATATACCTCCTTTTAATAACTTCTTCCATCATTGAAAAATCATCAGTTCCGAAAACAGTCTGTATTTTGAATTTCCTATAATTGCTTTTCTTCGGCATTCCGGTAACAAATGTTACCATTGAGCCGACAGCGTTTTTGCCCTGTATGTTTGATATGTCAAACGCCTCAATCCGTTCAGGCAATTGTGGAAGATTGAGCTCTTTTTTAAGCTGTAATAACGCTTCATTTATTTTTACCTGACGGATTTTATTTTGTTCTAAGGAAATTTGAGCATTTTTTGATACTAATTCAACAAGTTTTTTCATATCTCCTTTTTTTGGAATCTTGATTTCTATTTTTTGACCATGCAGTTTTTTAAGCCATTCTTCTATTGCTGGTTTGTCATCTATCTCATCACATATTATAATTTCTTTTGGTGATGATGTTTGGTTCGAATAGAACTGTTTTACAAAAGAGGTAAGAATATCTTTTTTTGTTTCAGTCATAGAAAACACAAAATTTCTGCTTCCGGTAACCGCTCCTGTGCGGACAAAGAAAATTGTGATAATCATGTCTTTGCCGTCATCTGCAAAGCCGATTACATCCCGATTTTTGTCCGGAGCGGAAACTATTTTTTGCCTTGTGCGGAATTCTTCAATCTTTTTTATCTGATCCCTTAACGCCGCCGCCCTTTCAAATGCATGGGTTTCTGATGCCTTTTTCATCCTTTTTTCAAGAGTTTTGATTAAATAATCGCTTTTTCCATTAAGAAAATCAACAGCATCCCCGACAAGTGCCTCATATTCTTCTTTTGTTATGTTTTTATTGCACGGGGCGAAACAATGCCCTATTTCATGTAATAGGCATGGCTTTCTTTCAGGCAGTTTTTTTGGGTTTCCGCCGGGGCAGTCCCTTAATTTGAATGTCGCGTTTATTGTCCTTATAAGCGATATGACCGATGTTGTGTATGGCCCGAAATATTTAGATTTGCTGTTTTTTGGTATTCGCCTTTTAAGAAGAACTCTCGGATATTCGTCTTCTGTTGTGATTCGAATATACGGGTATGACTTGTCGTCTTTTAAGTCTATGTTGTATTTGGGCTTTGTTTTTTTGATGAGTGAATTTTCAAGAACCAACGCCTCTATTTCTGAATCCGTGACAATGAATTCAATGTTTTTTACATGCTTTGCCATAGTCGCTGTTTTTATGTCTTTTGTTGTGTTGTCGAAATACGATTTTACCCGTTTTTTAAGATTTTTGGCCTTGCCTATATAGATTGTGCGCCCAGAGGCATCTTTCATCATGTAAACGCCCGGGTTTGAAGGCATGTTTTTGATGGTATCGGAAAGCATACCTCAAAATATGAAAAAAGGATATTAAATGTTTGGGGTTTGTAGATGTCAACTAATAAAAAGATGTAAGTGGCATTTTACTTATGAAATTGCGATTATTTGTTATTTTTTTATTGGTTCTTTTAATACCGAACACATATGGTTTTGATTACCCACCTTCATTGGGTGCGGGCATATGTGAAACACATTTTGAGAAAGAGAGCACCACTATAACTCTTGATATCTATGGGGGTAACTCGTATGATTCGCAATTGATTGCAAACACAAACGGAAGATATTCTTTTGAAATTTTAACTATTGGAGATTACACAAAGTTAACAGAAGAAATTCAAGGGGCTGTAGATATTATCTGTGATGGAAAATTTGTTAGGAAGATAGGTTTGGGAGATTTTGAATCTTATCTTAAAACAATCAATAATGATAACATAACTCATTTCATTCTAAATGGTACCTTCACGGTTCCTAAAGATGCAATCTTTTGCGAAGCATCAGGTTATATTGGAGGAAAAAATTATAACCGAACAGGAAAATGTAAAGAAAACTGTTTTTGTCAGTTTCTATTTTTCGCTAGCTCAAATACGGTTAAAAGCGGAAAAAAAGAAGTCTGGACACGCGAAGAATTCTTAATGAGTAAATGGGTGGACGAGCTTAAAACAAGTAATGAAGAACAAAGGAAACAAAACCAGTTATCTGTTTGGGTAACTTTGTTTGTTGCAATCATAGCCATTCTTGGTGGAGGTTATGCAACATACTATGCACAAAAGAAACTTTATGAAAAAAAGATACAAAGAGAATATAACGAAAAAATATGGGCGCCAATTAATTCATCGATATTGTTTTGTTTAAGTCAATTAACCGATTTTTTAAAAATATATTCGGATCATAATTCTTGGAGACAGGAAAAATTAGAAAATAATTATGATTATTGGGTGGGTATTAAAAATTCTCCAAATTCGATAATTGTGAAACATGATAATCCCGTACTGTATAATAAACTAGATACTTTTTTTGAGAAATTAGTTCCAAAATATAATTATTTTCATACTGAGGCGACAAAAGAATCATCAAAAGTTTTATTAGAATTTATTAGTTTAAAACTAAAAAAACCAGTTAATCGTTTTTTAGATACGGATCCTTCAGTGATAATGGCTGCTAGTCTAAAAGAAAAAACTCCAAAAGAAGTTTATGCTCAAGTACAGCACATGAGTGAACGGATAACAGATTATACGAAACGAATAACATTATCTAAAAATGATTTAATCCGTATAAAAGCTAAATTAATTACGCTCGACAAGGTAAAAAAAATATTATCCGATTACAAACATATAGTAAAAGAAGCAAACGAAATAGAAGCAGAACTTAAAAAAAGGTTGGATTCCAAATAACTAGTGTTAAAACCGTAACATTTATATATCAGTTGTTACAATATTATAACATATGTTACAAAAATATAACCGATGGAAAGTGTTGAAGGTCTTTTTTGATAATCCGAAACCTGAAGGTGGTGGTTTTCAGTTAAGGGAAATAAGCAGGATAACAAATTTGGCGCTTCCATCAGTTAAAAATTACTTAGAAGATCTCAAAGAAGAAAATCTGATTGTAAAGACAAAACACCGAATTCACGCATATCCCGTATACTGGGCAAACAGGACAAGCGATAATTTTCGATTTTTAAAGAAAATGGACATGATTTTCTCAATCAAAAATTCCGGGCTGCTTGAATACTTAAGCAATAAATATATGCCTGGCGCAATTGTTTTGTTCGGTTCTGCATCAAGGGGAGAAGATTTAAAGGAAAGCGATATTGATTTGTTTTTGTTATGTGCGGATACAAAGATTGATGTTGCAAAATATGAAGCCGTATTAAACCGGAAGATAAATATTTTATTTTCAAAAGATTTCAAATCAATTAGCAATGAATTAAAAAACAACATAATAAATGGCGTTGTTTTAAGTGGTTACCTTAAGGGGTTCTGATTTTATGGGCGAACTTATTGAAATTACACCGGACAGGCAAAAGGCAAATTCTATGCATCGTATGGCTAATACTAGGCTTGAAATGCTGTCAACTATGGATACGGTGAAATACCCATCGCTTGTTATCGAAGGATATTACGAGGTACTAAAGGAATTGATTACCGCACTAACTTCTTTGGATGGTTACAAGGCAAAAGGCGAAGGCGCACACAAAATACTTATTGAATATGTTGGTGAATCATACAAAAACGAATTTTGCGAAGCAGACATTTATTTACTGGATGAGTTACGAAGAATAAGAAATAAGATAAACTATGATGGTTTTTTTGTAAAAGAAGAATATGTTGCACGAAACAAGAAAATAATTTTTGAAATAATAAGGAAATTAAACGAAATTATCGAGAAACGCATATAAACATATAATGGGAGTGCATAACTTTCTAAATTTTACTAACCAATAAACAGTATGGTTTTGTTGGATAATCATAAACATATTGAAATAATCATCTCGCGCCTGAGAAAACAATACCCTGGTGCGAAAACAGAGCTTTTGCACAAAAATCCGCTTGAGCTTTTGATTGCAACAGTATTGTCCGCACAGGCAACAGACAAGAGTGTGAATAAGGTAACTCCAATACTTTTTTCTAAATATAAATACACTAACGATTTTGCGGATGCAGATTTTTCTGAACTTCAAGAGGACATTAAAACAATCAATTTTTACAAGACAAAAGCCAAGAACATAAAGAAAATATGCACAATTCTTGAAATAGAATTCAGAGGCATGGTTCCAAACACAATGGATGAGCTGGTGCGGCTCCCGGGCGTTGCAAGAAAGACAGCAAATGTTGTTCTCACCGAAGGATACGGCATAATTGACGGAATCGCTGTTGATACGCATGTAACAAGGCTTTCAGAGCGGTTGGGTCTGACTGAAAACACAGATCCCAAAAAGATAGAAAAAGATTTGATGAATATTGCAAACAAAAACGATTGGAGGGATATCTCAAACTTATTGATTCTTCACGGCAGAGCCGTCTGTTCTGCAAAAAAACCGAATTGCAAAGATTGTCTTTTAAATGACATTTGCAAAAGCGCGTTTAAGGCGTGAATCTAAAATCAAAGTATCATATAGTTTTATATTTATTTGTCCTTAATAAGTAGTTATGATTAAAAACGATATTTCTGCACAAATCAGTGCAATTATTGGTATATTTCCAAGAGGAAAGAAAAAGACAGCCATACATCCATTATACCATACACCTCAAAATATTAATCCTGAGTATCTCTGCATTCCCTACAACAACCGATTTTATGGTTTTGAGCCAATCGATAAAGACAAACTGAGTGATGATAAAAATTGGCTAATATATAAACCCGGCGATAAAGTGCGCCTCCAACATTATATGTACTATGTTGGCGATGTGAATGAATACAATAATGCAAATTCCCTTTGTTCTGAATTATTCCTTAAATGCGAAATGGACAAAGCACTATGGCGAGAAAAAGCAAATGACTATGGTGCAAAAATAACAACCAGTAGTTATGATTTCTATGACGAAGCTGAGTCAGATATGGACGAGATCCAAATTCATGAATTTGAATGCACACCATTAAATGGATTGTTAAACGATCAGGCTTTCGGTCTTATGTCTACTGGAGCTGCCGTATCTGCAACATTTTCAGACATTGCCAGGAAATATTCTGAAGGAAATGGTGTATCGGGTTTTGATCCGTTTAATTCATTAAATGCGATTTTGCATAGTAACGGCATCTGTATTTTCGATTTAGAAATACCTGTTGAATATATAAGTATTCCGCAAGAAAAAATAACTACTTGCGGGGGTGTTAAACGCAATGATGGTTTGATTTTTCCAGAGGGTATAAATATAGATACGAAAAATATAGAAAATTATGGTCATTTCATACATCAGAATCCTGAAGAAAACGAAATATTGTTTACGCCATACATTCCTATGAACTATGTAACAGGATTTAGATATTTTCCACATAATAGGGCAGTGATTGCCGGTTTCGTCAATCTCAAAAAAGAACTATTGACTATTGCTAACAGCTAAAACAGAAGGATATGAACATGAATAAACCAAAACCAGATCTTCATTTTAGGATTATGGCCATTATGTTTCGGGTAAGGGATTTCTTCAAGCCCAGAAAGGCGGTCTTAAAAGAAGCAGGAATAAAGCAGGGATTTTGCGTGCTTGATTACGGCTGCGAGTCTGGTGGTTATGTAACGGATGCTTCCATGATGGCTGGCGAAACAGGCAAGATTTACGCCATTGATATACACCCGCTTGCAATCCGAATGGTTGAAAACATTGCTTCAAAAAAGCAGTTGGCAAATGTTAAAACCATATGTTCTGATTGCAAAACCGGACTTGAAAACAGCAGCATTGATGTTGTAATTTTCTACGATACATTTCACAATCTTGAAGAACCGGACAGAGTGCTTAAGGAGTTACACCGACTGCTGAAACCGAAGGGAACGCTTTCTTTTAGCGATCACCACATGAGCGAGAGGGATATTGTGTCAAAAGTAACCAACAGCGGATTGTTCCGGCTGCTCAACAAAGGCGAAAAGACATACAGTTTTGCAAAGAAGAAATAGCTGGATTCTACATAGCTTAAATATATACACCTAAACACACAAGTATTATTATGCCCTTAGAAACATACAGCAAAAAAAGAAACTTCTCAAAAACAATAGAACCAAAAGTTAAATCGGAGGCAACAGGAAAAAACATATATGTCATACAGGAACATAACGCATCGCACCACCATTTTGACCTGCGCCTAGAGATTGGCGGAGTGTTAAAATCATGGGCAATCCCCAAAGAGCCACCAACAGATTCAAAAACAAAGCGGCTTGCAATTAAGGTCGAAGACCACCCAATAGATTACGCTGATTTTGAAGGCGAAATACCCGAAGGTCTTTATGGCGCCGGAACTGTTAAAATCTGGGATAAAGGCACATTTAACCCAATAAAAATTGAAGAAAAAGAGATAATCGTAAAAATAGACGGAAAAAAATTAAAAGGGCTGTTCGTCCTCCTTAAAACAAGCTTCAAGGGTGCGAAAAACACTTGGCTTTTCTTTAAGAAGAAGGAATGAGCCTATTGCGCATTACACCACATTCAGGACATGTTAGTTTAATTGGAATTATTGTACTTTAAATTTAACAATATTCAGTAATAAAATAACATGGCGTAATGTTATTGAATGATTGGTGATAAATATAATGCATTCCATAAAAAGAATAAAAGAACCAAAAGAAATCCACATCTTTGATGGAGTTGATCACGACTACAAAGGCGCTGAAAAAGAAGCGCTTAACCGAACAGTTAAATGGTTTACACAATATCTCGTTCGGTAGTGTGCCACCGATTTCAAGTACCCAAAAGAGCAAGATTATGTGCAATATTACTTGACCCGCCATGTTAAGACAATTTTTAAAGTCATGGGACTCTTAACAGTTATTATGGAAGAACATCTTAAAAAAAGACCTCAAAAAAAGATTTTTCAAAAAGAAGAAATTGATTTTCTTAGAAATCAAGCCATTGAAAAAATAAAATCAAAATTATTGCCTGATGAAAAAGTAATTAAAATCATGTTAATTGGTTCATCAGTAAAAAATTCCTTTGGAAAATATGAATCATCGGGATTTAGAGGGAGTTTATTTTCTGATTTTGATTTTATTGTTTTTGTAGAAGAGGATTATGAAATTCCTAAATGGCTTGATAAAGAACCAGATG
>JAGLIP010000031.1 GCA_023142905.1 Candidatus Aenigmatarchaeota archaeon
AGGTTCAGGTAAGATTATTGTTGAAGATAAAGAAATAAATACCATGCAAGAAGACATAATCCTTATCGAACCAAATGAAATCCATAGCATGATAAACGATACAGGCGATATTTTTGAGTGGCTTGAGTTCAAGATGTGCGACCCAAAAGAGAATGACTTGTTCTTTTTAGATGATTGAACCTAGTTTGCAAAGGTTTAAAAATATTTTTTACTACTAATTGTTTATGACATTCAGAGATTCTCTAATATATCATTTAATGGACAAAACCGCATGGATTTTGAATTTGGATATGGGATTTAAAAGTACTGTCTGATCCTCCGGTGGAATCGCTGTAATCTATAAATGTGGTTTTGCTGAAGCTGAGAAAACTGCTCTGGAATGCCTGAAAAATACATATATTGATGTTGATAACCAACATAAGGGTGTCCTAAATGTCAATGGTAAGATATATGCTGTGGTCTTTGGCCATCCCGGCGCATGCGAGAAGACAAAAGAAGCATTAGATACAGCAAAAGAGTTGATAGATACATATAATAAAGCCCGTATTGATTGCTCTCTTTCATCCGGCGTGTCTTTACCAAATGCTGGTTCATCAATTGTCTTACAGGGCAAAGTCTCAAGGCGAAATCTTAGAGACATTCATAAATTATACGCATATCTTGTTGATGGACTTAAAGAACAAGTACCCCCTCTAGAGATGACGACTTACAGATATGATGGGGGTAATTTAAACGAAGAAGAAATAACCTCGTTTGAAATACCTGTTGAGGGCGAAGTTGCTCAGGAACAGAAAAAACACTAACTAACTCATTCTGTTTTGTCTCCCCAGATAGTCTTTTAATCCAAAAACGCAAACATTTCGCCTGCAAATTGAGGCTCCATTTTTACATATTCTGCTTTTGCATGTTCGCATGGCTCGCCATGTTCGCTGCAGTGTGCCGTACAGCAACCGCGATGTATGAAACCTTTTTTGTGCGCGCATAAAACTAAAGAGTCCGAGCCTATGTGAAGATTATTATCACATATTTTACATTTGGCCGTCATGATATGTTATTAGAATGCAAGTAGTATATAATGTTTTTGTCAAATCCCGATTATTCTCGCATAAGCCGCCTTTGCCTGTTGTGGGCTTTTGGCATTCTTTATTATTGCCCGCCCGTCGGCAAAAAGAGATATTTTTGTATTTTCAAGAGTTATGTGAATAATCGATCCTTTTGTTTCAACAACTAATGTTTTTTTCAGCTTTCCCGCAAGTGCTTCAAGGTCAATATTTACAATTTTGGCGGGTTTTATGTGATATGAATTGCTCCCGCAAAGAGCAACACTTTCTGTTTTCTTTTCTTGAAGATGCAGGTATTTTCCATTGCAGGCATTGCAGTTTTTTCTTTTTTTCACTTCCGCAGCTGTTGTTTTATGAGTCCAGGAATCATGGTAATAAAGACATTCAGATATTTTTTTCCCTAAAAGTATTTTTATCGCCTCAACTGCAACATACGCCGCCAAATGCGTGTTTGTTGAATTAAGTATTCCTGCAGTTTCACAAGTGTCAAGTATTCCCGGCGTTAGTTCTTTCTCAAACACGCATTCAAAACAGGCGGTTTTTCCAGGAACAATATTCATTGTTGTTACAGTTGTTCCTATTGCAGCCGCATAAATCCAAGGGATTCTGTTTTTCATACAGAAGTCATTTACAAAAAAGCGCGTTTCCATGTTGTCTGTTCCGTCAAGCACAAGGTCTTGATTTTTAAGTATTTTTATTGTCTCTTTATCAATATCTGCCACAACAGCTATTATTTTTGCCGAAGAATCAATCTCAAGCAAGTGTTTTTTAAGCGCTTCTGCTTTTGGATTTCCGATATCTTCCTCAACATAGCTTTGCCTTTGCAGATTAGACAATTCCACAAAATCACGGTCTATAATTATAATATTTTTCGCACCTAAACGCAGAAGAAGAACAGCCAATGGCGAACCAATCGCACCTAAACCAATAATTGCTATTTTCTCTTTTGCAAATGCATTCTGTTCTTTTAAGCTTATCTTTCCTGTCGCAATCTGGCGGGAATATCTTTCAAACATAGAACTAATGCACTCTTTATTTATTTATCTTTTTTTCGTAATCATCAATCGCTTTTTTAAGAGCGTCTGAAGCAAGATTAGAGCAGTGCATCTTAATCAACGGCAATCCCCCAAGCTCATCTGAAACATTAGCTCTTGTGATATTTTTTGCTTCTTCAAGGGTTTTTCCTTTCGCAATTTCTGTTATAATAGATGATGTGGCGATGGCGGCGGCACAACCGAAAGTCTTGAATTTTATATCTTCAATAATATTATCTTTTATTCTTAGTGTAATGGTCATCATATCACCGCAAGTTGGATTCCCGACCCCCCCCACACCGTCCGCATCCTTTATTTCACCCACATTTCTCGGGTTCTTAAAATGATCCATAACGATATCAGAATATACCATCAAATCACATCACTTTTTTGGGTCAATGGGCTTAAAGTCCTCAGTTTTTCTATTATTCCCGGCAAAATTTCAATAACTTTATCAATCTCTTCCTCTGCGGTATATCGGCTTAGCGTGAATCTAATCGACCCGTGCGAAACATCTATGGGGAGTCCAATTGCTTCTAAAACATGGCTTGGCTTCAGGCTATTTGATGAGCATGCAGAACCTGTGGATACTGCGATTCCTTCTAAATCAAGATGCAGAAGAATGGATTCGCCTTCAACATATTTGAACGAAAAGTTTACATTATTTGGATTTCTTTTATCCCTTTTGGGCCCGTTAAGGATAACATCAGGAATCTTACATTCTATATTTGTTATCAGCTTGTCTCTTAACTGTGTCATTTTTTCAGTGTGTTTGTAAAAATCAGCCATATTGATTTCAACCGCTTTTGAAAAACCGACAATTCCGGGAACATTTTCTGTTCCTGCCCGCCTGTTTTTTTCCTGCGAACCGCCCAATTGCAATGTACTTAATCTCGTACCTTCCCGAACATAAAGAGCACCAACGCCTTTTGGCCCGTGTATCTTGTGCGATGCCACACTTAAAAGATCTACCTTTGCCGCATCAACATCAATTGGTATTTTTGTGTATGACTGAACAGCATCTACATGGAAATAAGCATCGATGTTTTTTGATTTTACCAAATGACCGATTTTATCTATATCCTGTATAGTTCCAATTTCATTATTAGCATGGATTATGCTTACAAGAATTGTATTATCCGTAATTGCTTTTTCAAGCTGTTCTAAATTTATAAATCCTTCTTTGTCAACATCAAGCCGAACAACATCAAAACCCTCATTTTCAAGCTCCTTTACAGTATTTTTTATTGCAGGATGCTCAATTTTTGTGGTTATTATCCGTCCTTTTCCAAATGCTTTTGCCACGCCGAAAACAGCGATATTGTCGGACTCGGTCCCGCCCGATGTAAAAAATATCTCTTCAGGGTTGGCACTTATACTGTCTGCAATTGTCATTCTTGCATTGTCTATCGCAGCTTTGGCATTTCTTCCGAATTCATGAAGTGATGAGGGATTTCCATATTCTTCTGTAAAATACGGAAGCATTGCTTCAACTACTTCATCTGCAACTCGTGTGGTCGCACTATTGTCAAGGTATATGCTTTTTTTAGCCATAAGAAATCACATCTGACAGTATAACGGTGTTATACAATGGCAAAGAAAACTTTATATTGTTAATGCGTTATTGACCAAAACATATTTTAATTGTTAGGCTATAGTTCTTAAGCAATCTTCAAGATCTTTAGCAAACCCCTTAAAATGATTTTTTATTTTCTCGTTGTTTTCTAGTTCATAAACACAATCGGAATTAAATGCAACATATTTAATATATTCAATACCTTTCAAATCTGCCTTTTCTTCTTTTTCTTCATCACTTTTGATTAGTATTGCTTTTTTACCTAAACCATAAATCAAACCTAATTCAAACAATACATTAGGATTCCATTCGCTTATGTTTATTATGGCAAAATCGCTTATCTGTATCAAATAACACACTTTGCACATAACATCAATGTTCCCTTTTTTCTCATCGGCTTTTTGTGCTTCTTTACCCAGTTTTTCTAGAACTGGCTTAATTCCGTATTTGTAAACCAGTTCATGTTTTTTAGAGAAAGGCATCCCTATAAATACATAATTACTTTTGCTTTCTATGCTTTTAGGACAAATTGCGTTGGACTTAAAACACAACATTTTTTTGTTCGACACAGTCAACGAACTTTCTTGAAATGGATTCTGGGCGTAATTCATAAGTCTCTCTATCTGTGCAAGCATCCTTTCTTTAACCTTTTTAGGGTTTTCTTTAAAGTTAGTATGTAGAAATACCCGTCCAAGCACCCCTAACTCTGGAATAATTTCAAAGGTATTAATATATTCAGGATTTGTTTTTCTTAAGTTTTGCTTAATATATTCTACTTCTTTAATATACCCATTTATTTTTTCGATATTGTCCGGTTCTGTATTTAATACTTGAGCATATAAATTTGATAGTCGAGTAGACAACAAATCAAGTTTCGTTTTTATAACCATACCCTCAAATCACCAAATATTTTGATATTCAGCCCTTAATAACAGCTAGTGGAACCATTCGTGCCACAAGATTGCCGATTCCCACTTCGTGGGAAACTTTAACAACCTCATCAATGTCTTTATAGACCTGCGGTGCTTCTTCAACGATTCCCTTCCATGATGCGGATTTAACCATAATGCCTTTTTTCTCAAGTTCGTCTGTAATTTTCTCACTTCTAAACTTCTTGACAGCAGCAAATCTTGACATAACCCGTCCTGCGCCATGTGCTGTTGAACCAAAAGAAACATCTTCCGCCTTTTTGGTGCCAACAAGAAGATAGCTTGCAGTACCCATAGAACCGGGAATTATTACCGGCTGACCATACGCACGGTATATTTCAGGAATCTCAGCCCTTCCGGAACCAAATGAACGGGTGGCGCCTTTCCGGTGAACACAAACACTCATCTTTTCGCCGTCAACAGTATGGTCTTCCATCTTTGCCACATTATGGCATACATCATAAACAATATTCATACCCATATCTTTCGCACTTCGGTCAAACACTTTTTCAAAGGACTCCCGTATCCAGTGGGTTATCATCTGCCTATTTGCCCATGCATAATTTGCCGCACCAGACATCGCATTGTAGTATTGCTGCCCCAAATCACTTGATAATGGGGCGTTTATAAGCTCGCGGTCAGGAAGCCCATCAATTCCAAACTTATCTTCCATTTTTCGTATATACTCCGATGCAACCTGGTGTCCAAGACCGCGCGAACCGCAATGCACCATAATCACTAATTGTCCTTTTTCAGTTATTCCAAATGCTCTTGCAGTTTTTTCATCAAGGATGCTATCCACACCCTGCAATTCGAGAAAATGGTTTCCTGCACCTAAGGATCCAAGCTGGGGCTTACCCCGCACTATTGCCTTATCGGAAACATCATTAGGGTCTGCTTTCATGCACCCGTTTTCTTCCATCCTATCTGTGTCTTCTTTCCAACCAAAGCCTTGTTTTACAGCCCAACCAGCGCCTTTTTCAAGCACTTCTTTTGTCTCTTCATCTGTAAATCGTACTTTTGCTTTACTACCCAAACCCGCAGGCACATTAGCAAACATTGTGTTTAAAAGCTCGCGTTTTTTATCTGCAATGTCGCCGGTTTTAAGGTTGGTCTTTATCATGCGAACACCGCAGTTGATGTCAAAACCAACACCGCCAGGACTTATTATGCCATCTTCTTTCCTGAATGCAGCAACGCCCCCTATTGGAAACCCGTATCCCTGATGGGCATCAGGCATTGCAAGCGCATGCTTCACAATTCCTTTAAGTTGAGAAACATTTACAATCTGCTCTATTGTTTTATCATTCTTTATTTTATCCATCAATAAATCAGATGCATAAATTATTGCAGGAACCTGCATATTACCTTTTTTTGAAACATGCCAAACATTTCCGTTACTTTTCTCAATTTCGTAATCATTGTGTTGATTGCTATTGTTTTTTTCCATAATTTTCACCATGCTTGTTAATTAATTAAAATTTTAAATGTTTTTAATATATTGCCTTTAAAAAAAACCGCTTATCTTGTGATTTTTTTCTTTATGCAAAAACCGAGAAAGGATACCATTACCGGTCAACAACAACGGTAATTTCCCATTTGCCGTCTTTTTCTGTTATCGCCATTTCATTATATGTTATTGCCTTTACAATGCCTGCGACATTGTATTTTTTATCAATCTCATCACCTAAAGCAGTTGCTTTAAGATTATATATCCCGTCTTTTTCTGTTATCGTTAATTTTTCTACTTTATGCAAAATAAAGTTTTCGCTATCAAGAAAAAACAAAAGCTCATCTATAAAGTCAAAAAGAAGAGTTTCTTTATTTTTGCCCGTAATTTTTATTTCTTTTTTTATTTTAGGTTCTACTTTTTCTGTGTTAACCATAATATTAAAAACCGCAAGAGCCGCATTTGAAAATGCCTCATCCAACCGAACCCCATACGACTTAAACTTAGCGTCTGCGGTGTGTTCCAGATATTCAAATTTTTTCATTGCATCCCCGTTTCAAACCATTCAACGGTTCTATTTTTTATTGTTTCGCGGCTTTTTAAGTCTTTGAAATCGTGTTCAGCATTTTCAAGAATATCTACTTTAAAAGTTTCTGATTCTTCCTTTAAAAATGCAGTTATATAGTCTACAGGAATTGTTTCATCTTCTTTTCCATGAATCACAATTTTAGGTATTTCAAGACCACGAAAATCATCAGTAAGGTTTATTTCATGCGCCTCATCAAAAAATTCTTTGGTTATCGTGTGCTTTTCTATGTCTATTTTTCCCTTAAGCTTTAAGTCGTAAATCTGTCTTTTTGTATACCACAAAAGCATCAATTCCCTTAAATTAAGTGCCGGCGCTAAAAGGACAAGGGATTTTACATTTTTATTTTCTTTTGCATACATCACAGATATTGCAGCACCTAAACTGTGCCCCATAAGTCCAATATTTTCTGTGTTTATTGTCTCAAAAGTCTCAAGAAATTTCACAGCACATTCAAGGTCATCAATCTCGTTTTTTATGGAATAGTCTTCGTATATTCCTTCAGAATCCCCATGCCCGGTAAAATCAAAGCGCAAAACACAGAAATTTTGCACAACAAGCGCCCTGGCTGTCTCAACAAACATTTTTTGCGTCTTTGTTCCGCCAAACCCAGGGCATATAATTATGGTCTTTTCCGATTTCCCGCTTTCAGGCATATGCAGCATGCCCACAAGCTGCAATCCTTTCTTGTTTTTGAATGTAACTGGTGTTTCCATAATACTTATCTGCACCTGTAAGAATATAATCTTTTGGTTATTGTTATTTTCTATTAACGGGCTTTAGGTAACATTTTTATAATTTCCCCCTAAGTTATTACTTATGGCTAGTGAGATTGTTGGAAAACTTAAAGAATTGGGCAATGTTCTTGTAGATTGCAGAGAAATCCCGCCAGCGTTTTTTGACGAATATGGTATAACAAACTTCCCTAAAGGGCCTTATGGTATGGGTATAGGGGATTTTTTCATATTTCCTGAATTCGAATCGGGTGAAGAAGCTGGCAGTCCTGTTGATAGATATTATAAAATAGGGATTCTCGGTGGTAAGGAAGCCACACATCCAGAGAATAATATATTTAATGCAATAATATTTGCGTATCGCGGGGATTCTGATCGCGCATATTATTTTTCAAGAACAGATATGGGTTGTGTTGGAGAAATAATTACACTTGCAGACATTAACCACATGCGTGAGATAAGCGATGATTCTCATACAATTTATGATGCGTCAAGTTGTCTTACTTTAGGCGATAAGATACTTAAAATTGGCAGAAATGAAAATTTCCGTCCAGAAACTCCACATTCGCTATCCGAAGAAGAATATGCTCCGGACTTATTGAAGGAATTTTCTGGTTTTCTTGAAGAAACATACCAAGATACTGCTGCTCGTTGGGTTGCAGCTGAAAAAACAGGCGACATGATGAAAATTTCTCTAGATGGACATGGATCCATGCATTTAGAAATACCAATAAAAGATATTGATGAATTAATAACTCGTTTTACGGGCCTTCTTCAGGCATATAAAAAACAAAGCGCTAGTTAGAGCTGTGATTTTCAAAGTTTTTTGTTTTCTAAGAGAATTTTTAAATAGCATTGGCGCCGAGGGAGAGATTTGAAC
>JAGLIP010000032.1 GCA_023142905.1 Candidatus Aenigmatarchaeota archaeon
GCAATGGAAAAACGTCAAGAAAAAGTAGACGAAGAAAACAAAAAAAACGGGATTTAATATTTGATCCCGAAAACATCTTTCCATTTTTTTGTATCTTTTTCAGCGGTATTTGTTTTTTCAACATAACTTCCTGGAGCATTAATATATTTTTTATTTTCTAATGCTTTATATGCTTCAGGAGCACCCATATCAGTATATCTATTTTGTTCAATTACATCTTCTAAATTAGTAATTACATCCACACCATAACGTGCGCATACAGCATATGGTTCTTTTGGTGCAAATGTTTCATTTGCATCTTCAAAAACCAAAAACATTTTTTCATCCCACCAGGATGCTGGTTTTATCGCACCACTCTCAATTTTTATTTTTTTGTTGGATTTTGTCCTAAAAGCCCAAATAAGATATCCATCCAAACCAATGCAGCGAAAGTAACCATCAAATGAGGAAAAATAAAGTTTACTGTTATATATTGAAGGGCTATGGACAAAGGAAAGTTCATCCTCACTACTCGCACCGAAAGTCCAAAGAAGCGCCCCCTTTTTATCAAGAGCATACAACATATCTGCTCCAAAAAAGATCCGGTATTCTGAAATCGTTGGTGCTGTTCCAATGCCTTGGTTAGCCCGGAATTTCCATAAAAGAGTCCCTGTTTTTGCATCAATCGCATACAAGTACCTGTCTTTGCTTCCAAAATATAGAGTTTTTTTATCCAAAGACAATGAGTTGAAAGATTCTTCACTGCTTTGAAATTTCCACAAAAGAACACCGATGTTTTTATCAATGGCATAAACACATCCATCAGATGCCGCGGCATAAATTATATTATCTTTGATGACGGGAGCCCTTACAAGAAATTCCCCATTTGCTCGAAATTTCCATACAAGAGAACCATTAGGTTCAAGACAGTAAAGATTGTGGTCTGTTGAGCCAAAATAGATTCTGTTGTTATCAACAACAACATCTCCGACAATTTCATTTTCTGTTTTGAATCTCCAAAGAATATCTCCGGTTTTTGTTGAACTGGCATAAAGATAACCATCACAAGACCCAAAATAAATAACGCCGTTGTTTATGGTAGGGGTAGTTACAATAATTCCTTCGGTTCTTTTTTTCCAAAGAATGTCTCGCTTTTCAATAGATATCGCATAAAGGCACTTATCAAAGCATCCAAAATAAATTATGTTGTTTTCAATCACAGGGGAAGACATTATTATTCCATCCGCAAGCAAATTCCATATTTCGTGTCCTGTTTTTGCATCAATCGCGTAAAAATATTTATCAAACGATCCAAAATACAAAACATCGTCTTTGATTGCCGAGCGGCAGAAAATTCCGCCGCCTTCTCCGATTTTTTTAAAGTCAATTGAGGGCATATTATCCTCTCCGCCAGATCACTAAAACACAAAAAACAGTACAAAAAAGATAAATTCGCTTAAAAGAACCAGAACCCAAAATAAGTTTTCAAATCCTGTTTCTACAGCAAAAAGCGTAAAAACGAATGCATGTATGCTGGTTATTATCTGAAAACTGAATGAGTGTGTGTATGCCGAAACCATTGCGGCAATAAATGCGCTAATTGAAACATACATATAAATTCCTTTTGAATATTTCTCCGAAAGTCCAAGAGAGAACAATCCGAAAATAATCCACAAAATCATCTGTTCGTTCATTGATTTCACCAATCAATATGGGGTTTTTGCGGATAAATACCTTTGTTGTTGTGATTAACAACAACATATTTAAATATTCTAAATCATGAAAAAAACATGGATGTAAACAAACTTGTAAATGCCGGCATTACAAGAAATCAGGCCGAAGTATATCTTGAGCTTCTAAGAACTCCAGGCCAATCTGCAGGGAGCATTGCAAAAAGTCTTTCAAAGGACCGCTCTTTTGTCTACAGCATTCTTGATTCTTTAAAAAAAAGAGGGCTTGCGAGCTATATTTTTAAGGAACGAAGAACTCTTTTTTATCCAACAGACCCGGAAAATCTTTTAAAAGAAGTAGATGAGAAAAGAGAAAAAACATTTGCACTTGTAGAGCAGCTGAAAAAAATAATGCCTGAAAGTTCAAAAGAGCTTTCGGTAATTGTTTATGAGGGTAAGGCAGGACTTAAGGCATATGTTCGCGATTTTTTAGAAAGCAGGGAATTCTGCACTCTTGGCGGCGGGGAGGTTTTTGATCTTTTTGAAGAGCTCAAGTACCAATATCCGCAATACTTAAGACAGCTCGTAAGAAAAAAAATAAAAGGCCGGCTTATAACATCCGAAAAATCAAAAAATAAACTAATTGACTTGTACAAAAACGCGGATGTTCAGATAAAAGTGCTAACTCCATTGGAAAGCCCTGTAAGCTTTACTGTCTTCGGCAAAAAGATTGCTATATATTCGGCAGCTGAAAAGCCTTATGCGATAATAATAGACGATGAAAAAATTTCATCTGCCCTGAAAGCTTATTTTGAGATTTTATGGTCTTTAAATATAAATAACATATAAATCTAAAAGAAAAGAAAGAATACTATGAAAGTTTTTGTTGTTGGTCTAAAATCAAAACTGCTTGAAAAAAGGCTTTTAGAAAAAGGCTTTGTTTTAGATTATAATACTCCGGAAGTTGTCTTCACATACGGCGGGGATGGCACAATACTTGCATCTGAGCGTTCGTATCCCGGAGTCCCGAAAGTCACTATAAAACACAGCCTGTTTTGCTACAAATGCGCATTTAAAGAAGAAGAACTCGAATCAATATTGACGCGCATAAAAAACAAAAAACACAAAATAGAAGAGCACACAAAAATTAAGACAACCGCAAAAACAAAAACACTTGTGTCTTTAAACGAAATTCAGCTACACAACAAAAAGCCCACAAAAGCCATTCGTTTCAATATATATGTTGACAAAAAAATATTGTTCGAAAATGTTGTGGGTGACGGCGTTGTTATTGCAACGCCTTATGGCTCAACAGCGTATTACAAATCCGTTGGCGGAAAATCATTTAAAAAAGGAATTGGTATTGCGCTTAATAATCCGCATACGCATGAATCTTCTGTGGTTGTGAATAATTCTTCGGAAATAGAAATTGAAATACTGCGTGAATGTGCCCAGCTTTTTTCTGACAATGACGACAAAAGCGTCGTGGTTTTGAATCCTAAAGACAGAATTATTGTAAAAAAACATTTAAACACCGCAAAGTTCATTGTTTGAATTTCGCTCTTTGTCGTTCATTTTTTTAGAATTAAGAATTGTTTTATTAAGCTTTCATTAATTAGATTATACTACATAGATTATTGTAATATTTTGAAGGTAAAATAATGGATGATATATATTCTCGTTCTTTAAAAGCGCATAGCAATTCAAAAGGAAAAATCGCAATAGAACCAAAAATGCCTGTCAAGACAAAAGACGACATGGCAATTGCTTATACTCCCGGAGTTGCAGAACCTTCAAGAAAAATACACGATAATCCAAAAAAAGTTTATGACTATACATCAAAAGGCAATATGGTTGCCGTTGTTTCCGACGGGTCCGCGGTTTTGGGGCTTGGAAATGTTGGTCCTTTAGCAGCACTGCCTGTGATGGAAGGAAAAGCAATACTTTTCAAGGAATTCGCAGATATTGATGCCATCCCCATATGCCTCGATACACAAGATACTGAAGAGATAATAAAGACTGTAAAAAACATAGCCCCTACATTTGGCGGCATAAATCTTGAAGATATTTCCGCCCCCAGATGTTTTGAAATTGAAAAGCGGCTCAAAGAAGAACTCGACATACCTGTTTTTCATGATGATCAGCACGGAACAGCCATAGTTGTTCTTGCAGCACTAATAAACGCATCAAAAGTGGTTGAAAAAAAAATCGAGGATATGTCTGCGGTAATTTCCGGTGCCGGTGCGGCAGGAATAGCCATTGCACGAATTCTTGTAAAATGCAGCATAAAAGATATTGTTCTTTGCGATACAAAAGGCGCTATTTACGATGGGCGCACAGAAAACATGGGCGGCGAAAAGACAGAAATTTCAAAAATGACAAACAAGAGCAAAAAAACAGGATTATTGGAAGATGTACTTGTTGGCGCAGATATATTTATCGGGGTGTCAAAACCGGGAATTGTTACAGAAAAAATGGTTTCTTCAATGGCTTTAGACGCGATTGTTTTTGCAATGGCAAATCCCACACCCGAAATAATGCCGGAATTAGCAAAAAAAGCAGGCGCAAAAGTTGTAGGAACCGGCCGTTCGGATTTTCCAAATCAGGTAAACAATGTTCTTGCATTTCCCGGAATTTTTAGAGGCGCTCTTGATGCATATACTAGAAATATAACTGAAGACATGTATATTGCGGCAGCCAAAGCAATAGCAAATATCGTGGATGAAGAAACCCTTTCAGAAGACTGCGTAATACCCGAACCAACAGACCCCCGTGTTTCAAGGGAAGTTGCAAAAGCAGTATGTTTTGCCGCGACAAAAAACAGAGTTTCGTAACAATTTAAGCTAGCTTTATTAAGTTCGAATTTTCAAGAATATGTGTGTTTGTGATGATAACTGAATTCATTGTATCTTCTTTATGGTTTATACTTCCCGCATATTTTGCAAACGCAGCACCTGTTTGTCTAAAAGCCTTAAAGCACACACATCCAATAGATTCAGGCAGGATGTTTTCTGACAAAAGGCCGATTTTGGGCAAAGGAAAAACATGGGAGGGCTTTTTATTCGCCATATTTATCGGCTGCATTGTTGGTGCATTTCAAACTCAATTTAACTCAAAAATACCACACATAGAAATTTTTATGACACTTGAACTTGCATTCATATTATCCTTAGGCGCGATGATGGGGGATACCATCGCAAGTTTTTTTAAAAGAAGATTGGGGAAAAAACGCGGAGAATCCATGTTTTTGCTTGATCAGCTTGATTTTGTTATTGCAGCACTTGTTTTTGCAAGTGCAGTTGTTGTCGTCCCGATATATATGTGGGTAATTCTTTCCATAATAACCCCGTTATCAAATTACATGTCTAATTTCATTGCATATAAATTAAAATTAAAGGATGTTTGGTGGTAATGCTAAATCACATAGAACAAAAGCACCCGAAAATGAGGCGCAAGCTGTTAGCCCCATTTATAATAAACATAAATCCGAATAAAGTTACACTCGCGGCACTTGTAAGTGCGTTTTTATCAGGATATTATTTCTATGTTGACAATCTTTTTGCAGCAGCATTCTTTTTGGTATTAAATGGTTTTTTGGATGTGCTTGACGGAGAGATTGCAAAAAAAAGCAAAGCCGCAACAAAACGCGGAGATTTTCTTGACCACACATGCGACCGTATATCTGACACCGCAATATTTGTAGGGCTTGCACACAACCCAATCATGCCAACAGAAATGACCTTAATGGCGCTTATATGCGTTCTTCTTGTGTCTTATTTGGGGACACAGGCGCAGGCGCTTACAACAAAAAGAATGTATGGCGGTGTCATGGGGCGGGCAGAACGGGGGATAATACTTTTTGCAGCCGCAATAACAACATCATTCTTTACCGAAGTGCTTTTATATTCTCTGTATCTGATAATAATATTGTCTGCCGTAACTTTTTTGCAGCGATTTTATGCGCTTTACAAAAATCTTGGAACTTAGCATTTTTTTGCAATTCTTTTGATGGTGCAATAAATAAAAGAATAAATGCTTGTGTTTTTAGAAACAACAGCGGTTGTATTTCCCAGGCGAAGCGCATCAAGAATTGACTTTTCGTTTTTTCCGGATGCACTTATTTCCGTATAGGCATTCCCGATTTCTTTCAGGCTGTGGGCATCAGAGCCGCCGGTTTGGGGAATATTTAATTTTTGTGCCATTTTTTTTGCTTTTTTGTTCATAAAAAGAGATCTTGCGTTTGCAGTTTCAATTATATCAAAACCCACATCAAGAAATTTATGCATTTTGGTTCTGTGAGCCGGTTCAGGAAATGGGTGGGCGGCAACAGCAAGCCCTTCTGCTTTGTGTATTGCACAAATTGTTTTTTCTACACTCATGCCTTTTTTGATTGTTTTTGTTATGCCGTAAGCAAGGACATCCCCTTTTTCTGTTTTTATTTCAATTCCTGAAATAACAACAATCCCTTGATTAACCCCTTCTTTTTTTGCTTCAGCAACGCCTTCTTGCGTGTTGTGGTCAGTTAATGCAATGCCATCAAGGCCTTTTCTTTTTGCTTCCGCAATTATGTCTTTTATTTGCTCAAACCCATCCTTTGAATAACAAGAATGAACATGCATGTCAATTTTTAGATTCATGAAAACTGTTTTTAGTTTAAGTTATATATAATTGAATTATCCATAAAGCCAATATGCTTGATTTACTGCTTGAAGAAATGTGGTATCCTCTTTTTCGTGACGGAGCATATACAACAGGGGAAACATTGGTTTATGCCGCGGTTTTTATTTTTATTGCATATTATGCATTGCACATTTTTCGAAAAAGTAACATAAAATTAGATATGCATTTTTACATCGGATGGACCTTATGGATATTTGCAATGGCAATTGTTCGGGTTCTTGAGGATTATGGCGTTATTACTTCGCGCCTTTTTATAACCCCATACATTGATTTTCTTTTCGGAGGAACTGCTATTTTTCTTATAGTCTTGTTTAAATATCTTGATTCAAAAAAAATAATATCTTTCAAACGCGCATGGATTGCATCGCCATTTTTGGTTATTGCGCCTTCAGTTGTTTTTCTTCCATTAAGAAACTTTTTGGGTGCGGCAATTGTTCTTCTTCTTGTATTGTTTTTCTTTTTAGCATTAAGATTTCTGAAAAACACCAAAAAATTAAAATCCTTTCTTTCAGTTGAAAATAGAACAATACTTCTTGCACATTTGATGGATGCCAGCACAACATACACCGCAATTGCCTTTTTTGGCGCATACGAAAAGCATGTTATTCCAACATACCTTATAGGTATTTTCGGTCCGGCCATAATGTTTCCGTTGAAAATAATTGTTGTGAGTGCAGTCCTTTATTATCTTGACCGTGAGTCAAAAGACCAATACGAGACAAAATACATAAAGCTTCTTATATATTCTTTTGGGGTCGGAACAGGAACAAGGAACTTGCTGCAGATTATCGGGTATTAAACTCAGCAATTCTGAATGAACCTTAGTACTTACAACGCTTTTAGAAACCAACAATAATGCGTTTTTGATAGAATTTAGAAAAAGAATAACTTTATAAATTTCTATTATACTACAACAATTATGGTTTCATACACTAAAAAAAGGATATTGGTTATTTTTACGGGCGGAACTGTTGCCGGAAATGTTGCAAAAAGCAAGGTTTCGCAAAATGTAAAATCTGATCCAAACAGTTTCCTCTCTGTATTAAATAATTCCGTAGATGTTGTTAAGAAAAACTGGAATATTGAAATTAATGCTTCAATCGTAGAGTTGTTTAATGTTGATAGCTCAAATATACAACCGGAAAATTGGACATGCCTTGCAGAAAAAATACAAGAAAGCTATGATGATTTTGATTCATTCATTATTTTGCACGGCACAAACACAATGGGCTATACCGCTGCCGCACTTTCTTTCGCCTTTGAAAATATCAATAAGCCCGTGGTTATAACCGGAGCACAAGTTCCACTGGGCTTTTTAGGGACTGATGCAACAACCAATTTAGTTAATTCTTTGAGGCTTGCTGTTTGGGGTTATCATGAGGTTAAAGGAGTTATATCTGTTTTTGGAAGTAAAATTATAACCGGCACAAGAGTTAAAAAAGGAACAGACTTTGATTATGATCCATTTAAATCTTTTCAAACAGGTACTTTGGGGCAAATCGGTCGCTTTATGAGGCTTGATGAAAAGGCATTAAGAAAACATGTTTCTTATCTGTCAAAAGTCAAGCCTTTGGCAATCCAATCAAGAATATTGAGTGTGAAAAAAG
>JAGLIP010000033.1 GCA_023142905.1 Candidatus Aenigmatarchaeota archaeon
CAGCTGAGCCACCAGCCCTTACTTTTTTGTTTTGGTGGGGCCTCTGTGATTTGAACACAGGTCACCAGCTCCCCGAGCTGGAAGGATAACCAAGCTACCCCAAGGCCCCGATAGATAATAATTAATAGAATGTAATTAACAGAATAAATTTTTTAAATATTGTAATTTAGTCGTTTACAATAAAATCAATAACAACGCGGTAATGGTATGGGCCTATGTTTCCGCATTTTCTTACAAGCGTGACTTCTATGTTGTGCCCGTATTTTTTGCATCTTTCGGTGATTGTTCTTGGAATTTTTGCGATTTCCTCTTCAGGCAGGAATGTGTAGAGGTGGATTGTTCCTTTTGGCTTTATCTTTTCTAATGCGATATCTAAGAAATCATCTGCGTTTTTTGGTGCGGGCATTATGATGCGGTCAAATTTATCATTAAGTGCGGGAACAATGTCTGCAACATCGCCTTTGTGGATTGTTATTTTATCTTCAAGCTTGTTTATTTTTAAATTTTTTCTAAAATACTCAATAGCATCCGGGTTTATTTCAACCGCGTCTATTTTTATTTCTTTTTTGCTTGCAAGCACTATTGGATAGGGGCCGGCGCCTGCAAACATCACAAGAATATGTTCGCTAGTAGTTATTAATTCTTTAATTCTTTGCCGCTCATATGCGAGCTTTTCTGTGAAATATGTTTTTGTTGGGTCTATCAGAAGCCTTATTCCGTTTTCTTTGTGGACTGTTTCTGTTTTTTCTTTCGGTCTAAATGCTTTTGGAACCCATGTAAAATCCCTTTCTTTTTTTCGTTCATAAACCATTTCGTATTTTGGTATGCGGTATGAGCCTTTTACATCTTCTTTTTTTGAAAGAACGATATTTATGTTGTTGTTTAAGTTTGCAAGGGTTTTTGCAATTAGTTCTTCATGCTTTTTTATTGTTTCTGCAACTTCGATTAAAGCAATATCACCCATAATTTCAAAAGAGTTGCTTACCTGTTCAAGTTCGTTTTCAGGCAGTTTTTTTGAAAGGGCGGTTTTTAGGTTCATAGATTAATATATTGTTTTTAAATGTTTTAAAATCCGTTACATTACCTATGCTATATATTATAGGGATAGGAATACACGATGAAACTGATATGTCTTTAAAGGCGGCAAATGCGATAAGGAAATGCAATGCGGTTTTTGCTGAATTTTATACATCTCCTGTAAAATTTGATTTAGAAAATCTGGAGAAAATTACCGGCAAAAAAATAATTTTGCTTGACAGAAAACAGGTTGAAGAGGATGAAATTGTTTTGAATTCGGCCAAAACAAAAGATACCGCATTTCTTGTCGGGGGAGATGCTTTGTCTGCCACAACGCACACAGAGATTGTGCTTGATGCTAAAAAAGCAGGAATTCCTGTGAAGATTATTCATGCATCCTCTATTTTTACAGCAGTTGCAGAAACAGGGCTTATGCTTTACAAGTTCGGCAAAACGGTTTCTCTTCCTTTTCCTGCAGAGGGGTATTTTCCGACAACGCCATATACAAATATAAAAGAAAATATTGATTCCGGGCTTCACACATTGCTTCTTTTGGATATTGGGATGCTTTCGGGAAAAGCAATAGATATTCTTTTAGAGCTTGAGGATAAGATGAAAGGAAATTTGTTTACTGTTGAGACAAAACTTGTTGTTGTGGCGCATTTGGGCGGCGATTCTGTGATAAAATACGATACGATTGAAAATTTGAAGAAAATGGACTTTGGTGCGCTTCCGCATGCGATTGTTGTTCCGGGCAAGCTTCATTTCCATGAGGAAGAGTTTTTGGATATTTTATGATTTTTTAATCGGTTTTGCAGATTTCCACAGGAATTCAAAATAATTTCTGTATGATTCTGCTGCGGCTTTGTTTTCAATTATTATTGCTTCTGGCGTGTCTGTCCATATGATAATTGCTATCTTGTTTCCGTATATGTTTGTCGCTACAGGCGAAAGTGTTGGCAATGGCAGGTATCTATAGGTTGTTCCTTTTGAATAGGCCTCTGGTGTTTTGAGGCCGGATAATAGTCGTGTCCTGATTTTATTTTTGTCTTGCCAGTTGGCGAAATATTTTGCGAACGCAGGGCGTTTTTTTGAAAGCTGGCCTTCATCCCCGAATACATCGTTGTCTTTTCCTTCTCTTATTATGTTCATGAATACGGTTTTTACGCCTTTGTAGCCATAGTATAGAGTTACATTGTGTTTTTCTTTAGGGGATGAATGGATTTTTTTAAGCATGGGCATTATTTTTTCGAGCTCTTCTTCTTTTTCCTTTAAGTATTCTTTCAGTCTTTCGGGCGGCGCTGCTTCAAACCACTTTCGATTTTCTTTGATTACATAATTTATGAGGCCTTTTTCCAAAAGGCGTTTTAATGCATCGTATGTTGTTGTCCTATTGATGCGGCTTTCTTTGCTTAATCTTCCTGCTTTTGAAGAACCGAGTTCCAGTAATGTAAAATATATTTTGGTCTCGTTGTCGCTTAAGCCCATTTTTTTTAATGTGCTCTTTATTTCATCTATACTTATTGCCATACCTCTGTTTTTTCCTTTAAAGTTTATATATTTGTTGTAAGGATACTTACAACAAAAGTATAACCGTGTAACTATTCTTGAGTACTCTAAGAGTATTTGAGGTGGTTGGCATGGAATATAAAGAAAAAACAGGAGCAATAAAGTACGCTATAACTGGCGGACCTGGCTGCGGGAAATCAAGCCTGATAGATGAACTGTACAAGAGAGGCCATTATGTGGTTGAAGAAGCAGCAGAGCCGATAATAAAGGAGCAGATGGCAATAGATGGGCCGAATCTTCCATGGAAAAACAGGCAGGCGTTTCAGAATGCGGTTCTTGAGATGCAAAAAGAGATGGAAGCAAAAATACCCGAATATGGAACAGCATTTCTTGACAGGGGTGCAAACGACGGTTTAGCATATCTTTGGCTGGATTCTATCGAACCCCCACAAGAGTTTTGCACGGGAATAAAGGCGCATTCTTATGACAAAATTTTTATGCTTGAGGAACTGCCTGCATCGGTATATGAAAACACGGATTACAGAAAGGAAGACCCAGAAACGGCAAGAAAAATTTCAGCTCTTATACATCAAGCATATACTAATGCCGGTTATGAGGTTGTGATGGTGCCTTTTATGACTGTTGCGAAGCGAGCAGAATATATCTTAAGAGAAGCAAACGCTGCTTAAAACAAGAGACAAGAGCAAAAATTGAATCTTTTGGGGGTAAAATCCCCTATTTTGATTATTGGAGGCATTTTATGGAAATTGAAAGAAAATATCTTGTTTTGGATGATTTGCTGTCTGATTTATGCGGTGTTTTTTCATACAATATAGAACAGCATTATGTGTCATTAAATGAGTTTGGCGGGGTAATTTTGGGTGAAAGAAAGTATCCTGAAAAGGATAAATTTTATTTTATTTATGTTCGGAGCCTTGAAAATCCGCTTATTGAAATACCAAAAGAATCGTATCTTGCGCTTGGAGGAAAAAAGACCGTGCTTGCAGACGAAGAAGTAAGAATACGGAAGTGCGGAGATGTACATATATTTACTATAAAAAGTGGGGGAACCTTTTTACGGGAAGAAAAAGAGGTATGTATCGCTCCAGAGATTTATGATTGCCTTTTTTCTGCCGCAAAAGGAAGAACCGTTGAAAAGAAACGGTATGAGATACAGCTTGAAGGGGGGCGCGTGGCAGAACTTGATGTATATGGAGGAAAACATAAAGGGCTTAAGACGGTTGAGGTTGAGTTTGAAAATAGGGGTGATTGTGGTTCTTTTGTACCGCCCGCATGGTTTGGGGGAGAAATAACGGAAGACTTGCGTTTTAAGAACAGGAATCTTTGTACTCAGGCACATTCATGTAAATGACTAATTTTTAAAAATGAGTTTTTAGATTATATTGTGTGATTACATGTTGAATGAAACACAAAAAGAGCTTTTGGAACAGACAGACATATGGTATGGAAAAGCTAGTTTGGTTCTTAAAAAAACAAAGGCTGTTGGCGTTAAAGGCGAAGAATTTTTAGTAAACATCAATGCGTATATGTCTGACACAAACCATTTTAAGGAAAAAGAGGATTTTGTGCGCGCTTTTGAGGCGGTTGTGTGGGTATGGGCATGGCTTGAGATTGGAAAGGACGCAGGTTTTCTTGAGATTTCGTAGTTACGAACATTTATTAGTGATTTTTAATGTATTGTATGTATGACCTACATTGAAAGCATAATTCTTGGAATTTCTCTTGCCGCTGTTCCGGGAGTTATATTTTTTGAGGTTGTAAGAAGGACATTAACAAAAGGATTTTGGTCCGGTGCTTTATTATCTGTCGGGGAATTTTTAGCGAACTTTGCGATTTTAATGCTTACCTTTTTTGGCCTATATCACTTTTTATTTTTAAAACCTATGAAATTGTTCTTTTTTCTTTTAGGTGGCGCAATTCTTGTTTGGATTGGCATGTCATCATTAAAGACGAATAAGGAAGATATTGTTAAATCTTACAACAAAAAAATATCTAATTCTAATTCAATCGCTTTAGGGTTCGGCCTTGCTTTAAATCCAATGGCGCTGGTTGTGTGGCCTTCGGTTGGCGGTGCTTATTTGGCTCAATACACTTTCGGTATGGATGCATTGATTAATATTATTTTAATAGCGTTTGGAGTTCTATTGTTTTATTTTGTGCTGGCTTATGGCGTTTATTACAAAAGGCACAAAATATCGATAAAATATGTTCTTTTGTTATCAAAAATCTTCGGTGTCTTATTGTTGGGTGCAGGTCTGTATTTTTTCTATCAGTTTGTTCATCTATTTCTTATATAAACTATTTTCATCTAAAATACATACATGGTAAACTGGAATCTTCTGCCTGATGAGAAAAAAATACATCTTACAAAGATGTCACGAGTTGTTTTTTTAAAAGCATACCTTATTTCTTTTGCATTAATTTTAATTGGGGGGGCATTGCTTTTTTTGCCGTTAGGGTCGCTTAAATACACTGCTTTTGTTTTGTTTTTGGGTGCAAGCGCAATTCCCGCATTTCTTGTTGAGCAGAAAAGAAAACGGGAAATGGTATTGATAACAACTGAGCGCGTGCTTATAAGAAAGAAAAGCAATGATCCCGAATATTATGGTATTATACAGGAAGAGACAATATTATTTAATAAACTTACGAATGTGCAGGTACGCCAGACAAAAAAACAGAGAATGCTTAAAATGGGTGATGTGATTTTTAAGATTCCCGGGGAAGAGCACATAATAACAGACATTCACGATCCGCATGCAATTGAGCGGGCAGTTTATAAAATACTTAATATTGAAAAACAAAGGGGTATAATAAAGTAACATTTAAATACTGTTGAGGCACTAAATATTGTTAGAATAATATAATTTTGATTGAGGCGATGTATGATGGTTGATTTTAATTCGATGATGGATACGATGAGAGGTTCGGGGTTTGACACTTTTGTGCTCCCATGGATATTGTTTTTAGTTATAATATATGCTATTGTACTGGCAGCACCTTTTCTTAAAAGTTTGGAGAGCACAGGTCAGAAAAAGCAGGTAGCAGTCATAATTGCCGCGATACTGTCGTTTTTTATAATTAATTTCCGGATGTCTGACGGTCGCTTGATTGGCGAAGCACTAACAACGCTGTTTGGCTCTATGAGTTTGTATATTGCAGGAATACTTGTAATCATACTATTCTTAGGCATGGGTGGCTGGAAAATGGAAGATATTCCTGGCGGAAAAACACTTATGGTAATAGTGTTGGTTCTTCTTGCAATAATGATATTTTTCAATACCGGGATGGCTGAATCATTTAATATCAGCGATGAGACCGCAACATGGCTATTTATGCTATTGCTTGTCGGAGGCGCGCTTTATTATCTGGGGCAAGGTGATACGCCCTCAACAACTACAAAAGAAGATGGGGAATAAATTTAAGTGGTGATACTATATGGTTGATTTTAATTCGATGATGGATACGATGAGAGGTTCGGGGTTTGACACTTTTGTGCTCCCATGGATCTTGTTTTTAGTTATAATATATGCTATTGTACTGACAGCGCCTTTTCTTAACAGCTTGGATGATAAGAAAGGTCAGAAAAAGCAGGTAGCAGTCATAATTGCCGCCATAATATCGTTTTTTATAATTAACTTCCGGATGTCTGACGGTCGCTTGATTGGCGAAGCATTAACAACGCTGTTTGGCTCTATGAGTTTGTATATTGCAGGAATACTTGTACTTATACTATTCTTAGGCATGGGCGGCTGGAGTATTAAAGGCGAGGATGGTTCCTCAATAAATTCGCTTGTTGTCTTGTCTTTGGTGCTTATTGCAATAATGGTATTTTTCAATACCGGGATGGCTGAATCATTTAATATCAGCGATGAGACCGCAACATGGCTATTTATGCTATTGCTTGTCGGAGGCGCGCTTTACTTTTTGGGTAAGGACGACTAATAGGCAAATAAGTGCAAAGGTGTAGATTATGGTAGATTTTTCCCTCATGCTTTCGAATTTAGAGAGCATGGGCTTTTACACTTTTGTATTGCCGTGGGTTCTTTTTCTAGTTATTATTTATTCTATTGTTACTGGTGCTCCGTTTTTGAAAAGCCTTGGTGGGCAAAAGAAGCAGATATCAGTCATAATTGCCGCAATAATATCTTTTTTTATTGTAAATTACGAGTGGCAGGGTCGCTTTGTTGGGGAATACCTGACTGAGTTATTTGGCTCTACGAGCCTTTATATGGCCGGGCTTTTGGTGTTGATACTATTCTTAGGTATGGGCGGCTGGGGGCTTAATGGTGTTTTTGGTGGGAAATGGATACCAATTGTTCTTGTACTTGTTGCAATTATGGTGTTTTTTAATACCGGAGCTGCCGCGGAGTTTAATATTGATGAAGAGACCGCAACTTGGCTTTTCATGCTGTTTTTAGTTGGTGGGGCTTTGTGGTTTTTGCAGCAGGAGCCTGGGAAGAAGACAGAAACGCCGGCGACACCTGAAGCGGCACCAAAAGAAGAAAAAGAGCAGAAACCAAAAGATAAACCGCCGCAACAACCGGAACCGAATCCTGAAATGCAAAAGAAAATTGATAAATTACATAAGAAAGTACAGGAAAAAGCAGCAAAAGACCCGGAATTTAAAAAAGCAATAGAATCTGCAAAGCCTGAAGAACAAGCAGCTGTTTTGAAGAAATATGGTTTTGATATAAGTGATTTTGAGTAAATATTATATATTCTATTAATACAGTATATTAACTGGTGTGATTGAAAAATGTCCGTGGTATCAACAGCATTTCAGAATTTGGAAAGATTGGGATTTTATGATTATATATTTCCATGGCTTTTGTTTTTGGCATTGATTTTCGGGATATTGCAGAGCAAGAAAGTTATAAGTGAAGAAGTTTCTGTAAATGGTGTTATTTCAATTGTGTTGTCGTTTTTGATTGTTTTTATAGGCAAAGGTATATTCTACACAAAAATTTTCGGGCTTTTAGGGGTTGTCCTTGCAGGCGTGCTTGTTGGAATTATTGTTTTAGGGGCCGCAGGGTATGATTTTGTTGATGCGTTTTTTGGAAACAAAGCTCTTGCAGGCGTTGTTTTGGGCATCATGATGATTCTGGTTTTTATTAGTGCCGGAGGACTTGAGTTTTTTAGGATTTCAAGCGATATAGTTGCAACCATATTGATGCTTGTGCTTATGATTGGTGCTGTTGCTTTTTTGGGCGCAACTGCTAAATAATGAGAAGTATGGTTAGGAATTAATTAAGTGAATTGGTGTATTTGCGGTTATTATTCATTCCTGATTGGGTTAATACCCCGCAGCTTGCTGCGTTATGTTTAAAATACCAAAAAACCCA
>JAGLIP010000034.1 GCA_023142905.1 Candidatus Aenigmatarchaeota archaeon
TCAAAGAAATATACGGCATAGAGTACAAAGATATAGACTCTTTTCTATCTGTTGTTGCAAGTAACGCATGTTACTTCAAAAAAGGCGGAATCCCCAATACGGATAAAGCGGCGCGAAAGATAATAATTGACTGGAACACAGGAAAATTAAAAGCTTTCTGGTATTGATGCGTGTTGGTGGCGGGGTAACAAAACCAAACATCGTAGTTATATATACCAAGAATACAATATCTTATATTATGAAATCATTTTTCAATCCAAAATCTGTTGCAATTATTGGAGCATCTGAAAACCCGAAAAAGCTCGGCCACACCGTAATGAAGAACTTTATGGACTTTGATTTCGCAGGAAACATATATCCTGTAAATCAGAAGGCCGACGAGATATTGGGGAAAAAATGTTTTAAGAGCGTTCTTGATATCAAAGACCCTGTTGATTTGGCGGTTATTCTTGTGCCATCGCAATTTTCAAACACAGTTGTTCTTGAGTGTACAAAAAAGAATATTTCCGCAGTTGTTGTAATTACAGCAGGATACCGGGAGCTTGGAACTGCCGGCATTGCGCGCGAACAGGAATTAAAAAATATAATCAAGGGAACAAAAACCCGGGTTGTGGGACCAAACTGTATAGGGCTGTTTGACCCTTTTGCAAGAACAGACACTTTGTTTTTGCCAGACTACAAACTCAAGCGCCCACCCCAGGGAGAAATTGCATTCATAAGCCAGAGCGGTGCTTTTGGCGCGGCAGTTCTTGACTGGGCAGCAACAGAAGGAATAGGAATTTCTCATTTTGTAAGTTATGGTAATAGGGTTGATGTTGATGAGATTGATCTGATAAAATATTTCATAAAAGACAAAAAAACAAAAGCAATATTGTTGTATATTGAAGGCGCAAGAAACGGGCGCGCCCTTTATGAATGCATAAAAAAAGAATCAATGAAAAAGCCGATAATAATACTTAAAGCTGGAAAATTTCAGGCAGGCTCAAAAGCAGCAGCATCACACACAGGAAGTCTTGCAGGTTCATACAATGTGTTTCGAGCAGCAATAAAACAATCGGGCGCAATTGAGGCAGAAACATCAGAAGACATGTTTGATTATGCCCGCGCGTTAGCATATCAGCCAAGACCTAAAGGAAAAAAGGTTGCAGTTCTTACAAATGGCGGAGGGTTTGGTGTGTTGGCGGCAGATGCTCTTGAAAAATATGGTTTTTCAATACCCCAATTAAGCAAAGGCACAATAAATAAAATCGCATCAATTATGCCGGACTATGCAACAATACATAATCCTATAGACATTATCGGCGATGCGGATTCAAATAGGTATGCCGTTTGCTTAAAAGCGCTTATGAATGATACTGAAATAGATGCCGTAATTGTCTGCACACTTATGCAGACATCATCTCTTGAGCCGGAAATTGTGGATGTGCTGTCAAATGCAAATGAAAAGAAAAGAAAACCCCTTCTTGTGGTCTCTGCTGGCGGGGAATACACACAAATACTTCTAAAAAGTCTTGAAAAGGAAGGAATTCCCGCATACCCTTCACCTGAAAGGGCTGTAAGATCACTAAAAGCATTATACGATTCAAAAAAGTAATGTTGTTGTGCATATCATGAAACCTAAAATAAAAAAAATAAATAATTACATTACACTTGTTTCTCTTGGCGGCGTTGATTCAAATTTTTATCTTTTAGGCCGTCGCATGATTGTAGACACAACAACCGGCCTGCATAAAAAAGCACTTGATGTGGCTTCAAGGCAGTTGGATATAACGGAAGGCGACATAACAACCGTAATTCTCACACACGAGCATTTTGATCACCTAGGCGGGCTTGAGTTATTCAGGAACGCAAAAGTTCTGGCATCTGAACAGACCGCAAAAGTATTGGAAAGCGCAGATGAAAAAAAATCATATGCTATGTTTTTTAACGGCAAAATCTCTTCAAGAAAAACAGCAGCCTGCCTTAAAGATAAAGATACCGTGCGGATGGGCGACACAGTTATCGAAATAATACACACACCCGGTCACAGCGAAGGAAGCATATGCTTATACATTAAGAAAGACAAAATCCTTATTTCCGGAGACACGATTTTTGCGGATTCAATAGGCCGCGTAGATCTTTTGGGCGGCGATGAAAAAGAGATGATAGAATCTCTTGAAAAGCTCGAGAATCTAGAAATTGAAATGATTCTTCCGGGACACGGGGAGATTATTGAAAAAGAAGGCACCAAACACATAAAAAACATACTTGACAACTTAAAGAGTATATGATAAAAAAATTCTTAGAGTTTATTCAAAACATAAAAAAAGAAGACCAACTCGCAATTTTATATCACACCGATGCGGACGGTGTTTGTTCATCAGTAATTACTGCAAAATCCCTTGAGCTTTTGGGTATCTCGCCGGTTTTTGTTTTCACACAATGTGCAGGCAATATAACAATAACAGAAAAGACAATAAAACAACTTACAAAAAAAAATATAACAAAAATAATTATTTTTGACCTCGCTGTTGATTCAGATCCAAAACCAATAAAAAAAATAGAGGAATTTGCTGAAATTCTTGTTGTAGACCACCATATAATCTCAAATGACCTGAATTCTAAAAGAACAACAATGATAAAATCGCAGAACATATCCGAAATAGATCCGAGTCAGTATTGTGCTTCTAAGCTTATTTATGATTTATTTTTACAAATAAAAGATATATCTTCTTTTAATTGGATATCGGCGATTGGAATTATTGGGGATTTCGGAATAAAAACCTGGAAATCGTTTTTAGACTCCGTAGTACAATCAAACCCTGAAAAATTAAAAATTTTGTTTGAATCAGAAGAGTTGGTGACATACGCGCATATGTGCGATGGCGAAAAAGGAATTGAAAAAGCATACCAAGCACTTTATTCTGCAAAGACCCCAAGCGATGTTGTTGAAAATCTAAAAGAATACGGAGCAGTTCGAACAGAGATAGAACAGTTTGTTGAGAATTCTGAAAAACTAGGCGAATTTCGTGAGGGTATTGGTTTGTTCTATTATGAAATTGAGCCAAAATACAACCTCAAGTCAAAGGTTTCAAACATCTTGTCAACAAAAAAATATGCGGGAAAGACCGTCATTGTCGTGCAGTTGGGTAAGAATAAAGCAACAATAAGTGCCAGAAACCAGACAGGAAAAATATCCATGGATTCTCTTATGCGCGAATGCACCAAAGACTTTAAAGAGGCGAATGGCGGCGGCCATGTGCCTGCTGCAGGCGGGGCAATAAGAAGAGAAGATATTGGGGTCTTCAAGAATAAAGTTATTGATTTTTTGAGCAACTAATAAGTACCGAACTAGCTATATGGGATAAATAATTCAAATAAATAGTGCGAGATTTTTAGCAGTTATATTCTTGTCTTTCAGTCTGATTATCTTTAGGTTGATATTATAGTTTGTAAAATCCGCATATTCTTCAAAAATTTTAGGATACTTATTTACAATCCGCCTCGCGGTTTCCATATGCATCTTTGTCTGCCGGGCGATTTCTCTAACCCAAAGCCCACCGGGAGTACCTTTGAGAATAGTAATAATTTTAAACAAATTCACAAGTTCTTTTTTGCTTGGCCGTTTTATAGCATCCATACATATCTTGTGTCAAACGACACATATATAGCTTTCGGACAAATTACTTTTTCTTAAAACCTTCAAATGCTTTTAAAACTTCAAGAGGAACCGCAAAGATAATTGTGTTGCTTTGGTCTGAGGAAAGGTCATTTATGCTCTGAAGAGTCCTTAGGTGCAACGCTCCGGGAGCACCTGCAAGAGTTTTTGCGGCGGTCGCCATATCCTTTGATGCCTTGACTTCTCCATCGGCCTTGATTATAACTGCCCGTTTTTCTCGTTCTGCTTCTGCCTGTTTTGCCATGACACGCTTCATTTCTTCCGGGAGAGTCACATCTTTAAGCTCCACATTTATGACTTTTATACCCCATGGGTCGCTTTCCTTGTCAACAATTGTAAGTATTTTTTTGGATACTGCTTCCCGTTTGCTTAAAAGATCATCCAACGGAACTTCTCCAATAACATTTCTCATTGTGGTCTGTGCAAGCTGAGACATTGCATACATGTATTCTTCAACAGCGATAATTGCTTTTGAGGAATCAACAACTTTGTAGTATATAACCGCATTTACCCGTGCAGATACATTATCTTGGGTCATTGCATCCTGTGACGGCACATCAACAGCTTTTACACGCATATCTATTTTTTTCATATTTTGAATAATTGGAATTATAAATTTAAGACCCGGTTCTTTTGTTGAAGTGTATTTGCCTAAAGTAAACACAACGCCTCGCTCATATTCATATAGTATTTTTATTCCCGACGCAACAAAAATTGCTGCCAATATAAAAAAAGATTCAAATATCATAAAAACACACCTCAATATTATTTAATTCTGTAAAATATATTGTTTTTGTATTTTATATAATTCCCGTGCAAATACACATACAGTTTATAAGGCATAATTAAATAAACTAAAAGTTTACTAAACTTTACTAAACTAAACTAAGTCAAGTAAAGCAAATCAAGTGATAACAATGCGTTTAAAAATCCCCCACATAATGCGCTCAGACGAGCTTTTAGAAAAAGCATTTTCCTCTGCAAGAAAAGCAAAAATAATAGACATCGATCCAAAAAGGCGCGTTGATTCTGTTCGGGAGCGCGAAGCGCAAAGAATAGACACAGTTGCCCAGACAATTGAAAGTTATATTGAAAAAATATTGTCCCGAACGCCAAAAATAGATGAACTCGAGCCATTTTATGTAGATCTCATATCTATTACAATTGATAAAGACCAGTTTAAAAAATCACTTGCAGCACTTAAGTGGGTGAAAAAAAAGACACACGAGCATTCAATTTTCTATAAAAAAAAGCTTAAACACGCATCCATACATAAGCTTGCCGGATTAAGAAAAGAATTTTATGGCCGGCAGGCATCTCTGTTAAAACAAATATCAAAGGATTTATTATTTTTGAGCGAATCTAAAAGAACATTACGAGAAATACCTGATATAAAAGATGCGCCTTCTTTAGTTATTGCCGGGTTCCCAAATGTAGGCAAGTCCTCTCTATTAAAGGAGCTTACAGGAGCAAATCCGAAAATACAAAATTATCCTTTTACAACAAAAGGCATTCTTTTAGGGTATATTGAAAACAGGATTCAGGTTGTAGACACCCCCGGGCTTCTTGAACGGCCGCAAGAAAAGAGAAACGCTATTGAAAAAAAAGCAATTTCTGCGATAAAAAATATTGCATCCATTGTTCTTTTCGTGTTTGATGTATCCAAAACCGCACAGGACCCCAAAGACCAGTTAGCGCTTTTTAAAAGCATATATGATGACTTCAGGGTTGAAACAATTGCCTGCATAAATAAAATAGATGATTTGGATGAAGATTATGCAAAAGTTATAGAATCTAATTTAATGTGTCCGATTTTTAAGACTTCCATAGTGGACAAGACAGGTATTGACGAGCTTAAAAAACATATTCTCAAAAATATCAAAAGCAATATGAAAACATACAGAACATAAAAAAAGGTACTTGGACCCGGACGGAAGAAAGATACACAAGGTAATTTTATACACGAATGCTTCGCGGAAAGCTTGTTTTCTACCCCGTCCGAGATTGGTTAAATATACTGTGCTTGAGACATTATTTACTTTTTGGTTTACTGCCTGTTAGACTATATGGGATTCAGGGTATATATACTTACAGCACAAAAAAGAGCGTCAAAATGAATACATTATAAACATTTTCGGTTATTTAGAATAAACTAATACATTAAAACAATAAAAAAAGTAAAATAAGTATTTACAAATTCAAAATTGATTAGATATGTTCTTAAACTATATATATATATATATTTTCATAACCATATTATATTCACATGTTAAAAAACCGGGAAAAAATAGTTTTTGCAGAGCTTTTAGTTAGTGGCAGGAAACCTGACAAACACATAGCGCAGGCACGAAAAATAAGCCAGCCAACAGTTACACGAATCAGGCAGAAACTGGAGCGGGAAAAATATATTGAATCTTATCACGCAACACCTTCATTCGACAAACTAGGGCTAAAGTTGGTTGTTGTAACAACATTTACATGGAATGATTATTCTAAAAGGGAAGTTGTTGGACGCGTGATTCAGGACATGACTTCAAACCCTAAAATATTATTTTGTGCGCGAGGCAATGGGTTTTCCGGGAAAACTGCGGTCATGATAACACTACATGAAGATATGGCATCCTACGAAACATTTATTGTGTCATTTAAAGAAAAATGGGGTAAGTATATGGATAATGTGGATCAGTTTATCTCTTCAACACAAAACATTTTTAAGCCGTTTGAGCACCATCACGCGATTCTTGAAATGCTTGGTGTTGATGTTAAAAAAAACAGCACACTTCCGGCATTTTCAAGACGCACAAATAACACAAAAAGAAAGTGAACAAAATGCCAACAGTAGTATGTAAAAAGTGCGGCGCAATCCTTTTCTGGGACAATAAAAAACAAGAACAGATATGTCCAAAATGCAAAAACAATCTTGACATAACTGATGTTGACATGACAATGGATGTACAGAAGATGTAATTTTGGCAACAACTGTTACTCATTCAATAATTCTATTTCTTTTTTGAATGTTTCTAGTTTTTTGATGTTTTTATCAAAACGGGTGTTTGCAACATCTACAAATTTTTCAATTAATTTGTCATCGACATTGCGAAAAACCGGCGCGCAAACAACATCTACACCCATGATTTCAGCCATAATCCTAGGTTTTATTTGCACAACACCGCTTCGTTTTAAACCCGCTTTCTTGGCGCATTTAAGAAGTTGGTCTGAATCATCAATTGTGTTGCAGCAGACATGAAGTATCAAAGGATCCATCCGAAACCAAAGCGTGTTTTTTGTATGTTGTAAAATAGCTGTTTTTACTTCATCAAATGAAACTTTCCTGTGCCATTTTCCAAGCCACACATATTCTTGTTTCCGGTCATTTTCCGGAGATTCCGCAACAACAATTCTGCCTAAACACGATGAAGTTGTATAAAAAAAAGGATGGTTGTTTATTGTATCCACCAACGGCATGATATCCATATCAACAAGATTCTCATTTATTGCCTTATCAAGCCGTGCGAGAGCAACTTGTTTTTTGTTTTGAAACATGGTTGTTTGTTTGTAGGTTATACTTATAATTATTTAGATACTCTTTCAGTTATATACGATGCGGCATCAAAAGATCTTGTGTTATGCAAACAATAAAATTAATGCCGCGAAAACACATACGATCGATATTGTATTGGCAATATCTAATATGTCAATTTTTGCATTCATATAATTAAGAGAACCACCGAAAGATTTTTACATCTGTCGGGGGTTATCCCAAAATCATCCTGCAGTCGGCGCAAACAGCCCCATCTTCATTTACAATTAATGGGTTTATGTCAAGTTCAGTTATTTTTTCTTTTTTGACCATTCTGGATACTTTAAGAAGCGTGTCTTCAATTGCTTTGATGTTTACTGCGGCCTGCCCGCGCACACCAGTAAGTATCGGGTACGCCTTTATTTCAGTTATCATTTCACAAACATCCTTTTTCTCAACAGGGATTAAGCGGAAAGAAACATCTTTTATGACCTCTACAAAAACACCCCCAAGACCAAACATCAAAACCGGACCGAATTGCGGATCTTGTGATGCGCCAACAATACACTCCACACCGGATGCAGTTTTCTCAACAAGAACACCGTCAATTTTTGCATCAGGTACCTGTTTTTTAGC
>JAGLIP010000035.1 GCA_023142905.1 Candidatus Aenigmatarchaeota archaeon
ACTCTTGGGCTTAATGGTGTTATGTTCAAATACACCGGCGGTATCTCTAGTGGTGCCGGTTGGGTCGGGGATGTAAAAAATATGGAGCTATCAACAGATAAGCTGAAAAAAACAGGATGGAAACCAAAATACACCTCAAAAGAATCAGTTGTAAAAACAGTTCAATCAATAATTTAAAAAAATAAGTGAATGCTATGCAGGAATACAAAACCGTATCTCAAATAAAAAATCCTCTTGTTTTTGTGAAAAACACAAAAAATGTAGGTTTGGGGGAACAGGTAAAAGTAAAGACCCCCGACAACACAACAAGACTTGGTGAAGTGCTTTCAATACAGGATGATTTATGTGTTGTTGAAGTGTTTGAAGGTGTTGACGGTCTTGATATTGAAAAAACAAGTGTTGTTTTTCTTGGAGATTCGTACAAGATAGGGCTTTCAAAAGATATGCTTGGTGGTGTTTTTGACGGCCTCGGCAGGCCAAAAGACATAGAATTTGCTATTGATGTTGAAAAAGACATTAAAGGCGAAGTAATTAATCCTTATTTTCGTGCAGTCCCGGATGAATTTGTGGAAACCGGAGTCTCTGTAATAGATGGTCTTACAACCCTTATTCGTGGCCAGAAACTTCCTGTTTTTTCACATGCGGGTATGAACCACAACCTGCTTTTGGCAGAGATTGCAAAAAATATCACCGACTCAAACAAAAAAGAGCAGATAGTCATCTTCGCAGCTATGGGTGCCACAAACAGGGAAGCTGATTTCTTTGAGAAATTTTTTGAGAAAACAGGCGCCCTAAACAAACTTATTATGATTTTAAATCATGCCCACGATCCTGCAATGGAGAGAATAGTAACCCCGCGGGTTGCACTTACAACCGCAGAGTATTTTGCATGGGAATTAAAAAAAGATGTTCTTGTTATTTTAGGGGATATGACCAACTACGCAAACGCGCTTCGCGAGCTTTCATCTTCAAAAGAAGAAGTTCCGGGAAGATTCGGATACCCAACATACCTTTACAGTGATCTTGCATCCATTTACGAGCGAACCGGCAGAATAAAAGAAAATAAAGGTTCAATAACGCAGCTAATATATCTTACAATGCCTGACGGGGATATAACCCATCCGGTTCCTGATCTTTCAGGATACATCACAGAAGGGCAAATCATACTTTCACCAACACTCAAGAAAAAAGGCATATTCCCGCCAATAAACATAATACCTTCCCTTTCACGAATGATGCACAAAGGCATTGGTGAAAAATACACGCAAGACGCGCATATGCAACTTTCAAACCAAATATACAGCGCATACTCTGAAGGCCTACGCCTTGAAAGCCTAATGAGTGTTGTCGGTGAAGACGCACTTACAGCGCGGGATAAAAAATACATCGAATTCAAAAAAAACTTTGAAGTTCGGTTCATAAATCAGAAAGAAAAAAGAACAATAAAGCAAACGCTCTTTTTGGGCTGGCGGCTTTTATCCATCATACCTAAAGAAGAACTCACAAAAATAGAAAAAAAATATATTGAAAAATACATGGAGTGATTTTTATTAGCTTCAATGAAAACACACCCAAAACAAGAACCTCACTTCTCGAATTAAGGAATAAAAGAAAAATCGCCTCCTTTGGTCTTGAAATATTGAAAGACAAAGAAGATGCATTACTGTCAGAATTTCTTGAAGTTATAAAACAAGCAAAAAACGCGCGTACACATCTTTCCAATAACCTTTCTTTAGGCTCTAATGCACTTGCCCGCGCAGAAAATTGGTTGGGTCCAAACAACACAGAAAGTATTGCCGCATCAACAACACCCCAAAAAAACATACTTGTCGATGAAAAAAACATAATGGGGACAACCGTGCCAAAAATAAGCACAAAAAACCTGAAAAGAGATTTGTTCGCGCGGGGATACAACCTTCACGACACAACAGAATCAATTGACACGGCTGCTGATTTTTTTGAAACTTCTCTTGACTACGCCCTTCGTGTAGGTGAAGAAGAAACAAGCGCGCAAATACTCGCAGAACAAATCACAAACACCCGAACAAAAACAAACGCTCTTGAAAAAATAATAATTCCTGAAATATTCAATAATGAGAAAAAAATAAGAGCTAACTTAAATGAAACAGAGCGGCAGGAAACTGCCAAAATAAAAAGAATAAAAAAAATACTTAAGAAAACTTAATTGTTGGATAAAAGAAGTATTGCCTCTGCAAGATCGCCTTTTGTCTTCTCAAGCGTGTCTGTCGCCTCTTTTTCAGTTGAGCCTGTCTGTTCCACAACCATTGCAACATCATCTTTTGAAAAAGGCCCGTTTGTTTTTTCTTCCACAACACCAGATACCTGAAAAGAATCATTGCCCATCATATTTATTTTTTGCACTGCCGGGCTTGTAATTACAATATCCTTATCTTGACATCGAATAATCACTTCACGGGCGTCTATCTCTTCTGTTTTCATGCCCATTTGGCGCATCATTTTTTCCATTTGTTTAGGATTCATATTTCCAAGCATATAATCACCAACACATAATATTATTTAATTTTCATTAAGTAACTATTAATCAAAATATTCTTTAACTTATGCCCGAATTTACCGTAGCAATTAAGTTCTTTTGTTTAAGACCCTCATTAACTTCTGTGTTTTTATAAATAATAAACCCCGTGTGCGGATATTTTATCAATAAGTTACCACAAAATTCAACAACCGGATTAGAATATCTGGGTTTATCTGAATAATCCATATGTTGGCTAGTGGATAAACCATAATTAGAACTCCCTAATGGAACCACACCCAAGAAAGAAAATACATCTGTATGTGTTTCGTTCATTTGAGGAATTTCTTTTCCGAAAATTTTGGAATATACAACATCTAAAAACATATAATACTCACCAAATATTGATGTTTCACAAAACATCATTAAATTACTTATTACTTATTAATTAAAAAATAAATAATATTTTCTTTAATATCTTAAACATACAAAAATAAAAACATGTTTTTTGAAATCATTTTATTTATCGCCGCAGGTGTCATTGTGGGGACCTTCACGGGCCTCATTCCAGGGATTCATGTGAACATGATTGCGGCGTTTGTTCTTGGTTTTTCATTAAATGAATATCCTCTTTTTCTTGGGGCGTTCCTTATTTCACTTGGCGTGACTCACAGTTTTGTTGATTTCATACCAAGCATATATTTAGGCGCGCCAGATCCATCAACTGCATTGGCTGTTCTTCCGGGCCACAAATACCTTCTTCGCGGTCATGCGCATATGGCAATTTTTTTAAGTGTGGTTGGGGGCGTTGTTGCGATATTTCTGCTTCTTTTATCCCTACCAATAATATTTGCTTTCCTACCCCAAACATATGCTGCCCTTAAAGGAACCATACCTCTATTGCTTTTTTGTATAATGACATACATGATATTACTTGAAAAAAACAAAAAAGCCGCATTTTTGGTGTTCGCGCTTTCAGGAATTCTCGGAATACTGTCATTCAAAACATATTTGAATGAAACACAGATATTTACCGCACTTCTTTCAGGGCTTTTTGGATTAAGCACAATCGCCACAACAGCAGCGCACAACACCAAAGCGCCAAAACAGTCACTTGCTGCAAACACCCCTGCAAAAGATGCAGTTGTTGGTGGTTTCCTTGGATTTCTTGCAGGGCTTGCAGCAGGTATACTTCCGGCAATCGGAAGCTCTCAATCCGCAATCCTTATGAACAACCTTGCAGGCAAGAAAGGCGCAAGAAAATACATTATCTCTCTTGGCGCAATAAACACAATAAACATACTGCTTTCTGTTCTTGCAATTTATTTGATTGGCCGTTCAAGAAGCGGTATTGCTGTAGCTGTTGAAGGATTGTTTGAGATGGTCTCCATGAATGATGTGTTATTTTTTGTAGGTGTTGGTATTTTATCAACCGCCTTTGCTGCCACAACCACAATACACATTTCAAAAAAAATATCAAAAAACATGATTCGCATAAATTACAAAAAATTAAATTGTGGTGTTTTTGTGTTTCTTTTGGCATCTATTCTTATTATCTCGGGCAGTCTTGGAATTTTGGTTGCGCTCACGGGCATGTTTTTGGGAATTTACGCACAAATTGTTCGCGTGAAAAAAAGCCTGCTTTTAGGTGCGCTTGTTGTTCCTGTTTTTCTGGTATTTATCGGACTTTGATTGACAACACACATAACTAAAAATAAAAACACACATGCCTTTTTGTTAACTTCATACACCCCCCTATTTCCTGTGGAACTTATACAACCCATATATAAGTATTTGCGTTTTTGTTCACATTATAACGCCATTATATTCATACACCCCCCTATTTCCTGTGGAGCCCATAAACAATAATAAAATAAAAAACAACAACAAGCAAACGAATTTAGTTTTTTCGTGAACAACACAACAGCATGTGAATTAAAAAAGAAGGAATTAATGTATCAAACGAAGTTTTGCAGAACAAAACACAAGAAAAATCACAGATATATTACTCATAAGTATTTGTTTAATTCATCCTGAGTAATTGGTTCAATACCTATTTTTTGAAATTGTAATGTCCCGGAAATAATTGCATATTTTGCAGCTTGAATTATTTCAACACCTTCTGACAAGAAAGCGCATAAAGTCGCCACAGTTTGATCACCACAGCCAGTTTCATCTTTAGTATTGGGCAGATTAATTTTAGGAATTTTAATATATTCCTCATGTTTTTCATTAAAAAAGTAAGCGCCGCCAGCACCCATCGTTATTAATACATTTTGAATTCCTTTTTCAAAAAATATCGAAGCGGATTTCTTTGCGCTTTCAAAATCAGTAACAGTCACACCCGTTAAAATTTTAGCCTCATGTTCGTTAGGTTTAATCAAAAAAATATTCTTATTCAATAATCCAGAATAATTGACATTTTTAACAATTCCGCCAGGATCAAGAACAGACTTTAAATTATATTCTTTAGCTAATTCTAAAGAACGAATGGCTGTTTTCAACGGTATTTCAAGGGATAATGCTAAAATGCCGCCAGTATGACTTGCGTTTTTAAATAATAGCTGAGAATTATTGATGTCTTCTGAAGAAAAATCATTATTTATGCCGGGCAAAACATAGATTTGATTATTTCCGTTTGAATCAACGGGTATGAGCGCAATCCCGGGATATTTTCCGGTTTCTTCAAACTCCAAAATTTTAACGAAATCTATATTTACCCCACTTTCTTTCAAAGCATTAATTGGTGGTTTCCATAATCCATATGGATCTTTCGAACTTTTTCCAATCATCGCAACATTATTATTTTTAGTAAAAGCGGAAATCATTTGGGCAATATTTCTGGACTTACCCCCAGGACCAATCTGGATTTTTCCACCAAAAGATAGTTCTCCATTAGCAATTATTTCTGGAACACCCAAACCAACAATATCTGTGTTTAATCCACCAACAACAATTATTGAAATATTTTCATAAACCATATTTGAAAGATAATAAAGCAATATTATATACTTTTCTTGTTTCTAATAACCAAAGAAGGAAAAATACGAAGAGTATCAAAATCACTTAAAATTGGAAAGATTCATCTGTCTTGCTTTTTTTCCGAATAAAGCATCAACCGCCCGTTCAAGAAGACTGAATTGTTGTATGGTGTAAGAAGAAATCGTATAATTCTCCATTACTTGTTTTGTGGGCTCAAGATATTTCCTGATTGACCCTTCAGATACAGTCAAAACAAGTTTGCCCTGACATTTCGTACAGATGCCTTTAAGGGGCACCCTGCGATATTTTTCATTGCAGGCAACACATCTAAGTTTTTGTTTAGAAAATGTTCTTAAATTGCCTTTAATGTCTTTTAAAAAGTGCTTGTTCAAAACCGCTTCAGCCACTTTGTTAGCATTGCATGCGCGTATTTTATCAGCAAGCGCTAATTGTGCTGTAATTTTTTCAGTCATTATTGTAAGTTCTACATATTTGGTTTTCTTTGGGCCTTCATTTATATCATTGGTTTCATGTGTGTACTCGCAATGAAATGCTTCTGGCTTTCCGATTCTGTTTTCAAACAGCTCTATTTTTGCATCAAGCTCCCAGGGAAATTTGTATTCTTGTGTTTCTTCATAAAAGCCCAAAGGATATTTTGAAACAACATCCACATTCCACGATTCGTCATCAACCTCCTCAGGATTCATGTGTGTTGTAAGAACAAGCGGCGCGTCCATGGTCCTGCCGCCTCGAGTGTCTGGTAAAAATTTTCTTGAGAAATTTAAAAGTGCATCCATCAAAAGCATAAAAGAATCTTCATCCCCATCACAATTCCTTCTTTTGCCCGCATGCCAGTAAGGATGCGCAAAACACACTTTTGCGGGCGTAAATCCAATTATTCTTCCGACAATTCCCGCAGATGTATGTGGAGCAAGGCCAATCACAAGCTGCCCTATAAGATCCTCACGAGTCTTAATATTATAAAATGGCTTAAGCCCATAATGTTTTTTAAGAAGGTCATCCACAAAAAGAGACACCCTCACCAAATAATCAACTCCCGAAAAATCAGAATTATCAGAAATTAGTATATCTTGCGTCTTAAGCTCAAGTATCTGGTTTTCAGATACAAGTTCTTTTTCATCCTTATCCTGATGATAACCCAATGTCTTAAGTTTTTCTATTGAAACACCCGCCTCATTTGGCTTAAAATGTGTCAGGGAAACATCTGACGCGTCGTAGCGTGTTGTTCCGTCTTTATTCACATAAAGGTCATATTTTGTCCGAAGTATTCCTTTTTCAATCATTTCTGCGTTTTTGGTGCCGCCTGAAACCCCGCGGACCCCTTTAAAAAGAACTGGTTTTTCACGCATGCCAAGGCGTTTTAATGCATTATCTATATCATTTTTTATATCCACAATCACCGGCTTGTATGATACTGTAGGATAATTGCAGTGATTATCGGTGTCTACTTTCGTTTTACAGACACGGCAAAATTTTTGCGGTGTTGCTTCTGAACCGCAATCAATGCATTTTGAAAAATAGATTTCTTTTCTGCATTTTTCGCAGAAAAAAACAGAAAGTGTTGTTGCAACCGTTCCTTTCTTATACGCCTCCATAAGGTTTCTCATGCGCCCCCCTTCCTCACCGCAGGGGAAGAGTACTTGTGGTCTTCCTTTAAGAAGCCGCCTCTCTGCTTTCTCGGGCCGCCCCATTTTCGTGCCAACCCGAACACATCCTCTTTCACGCACAACTACAGGAGAGATGTTATTAAGTGAACTAATTATTGTGTCTCCTGCTTCTATTTTTTTCATAAGTTCATCTTTGTTTTTACTGGTTGGACTGCCAAGAATGTGAAACAAAGAACGCGCTTTTCCTTCAAGAATTATCTCACCTTCCAAAATATGGTGAGGAACACAAAGAATTTCCAATATTCTTTTTTCTTTATCTTTTAGTGGTAGTGTGTGTTTATCCTCACTTATTTTAGCGCATGAAAACCACTCGACAATCAAAGAAAGTTGTTCTTTATTTAGGTCATGAAAGAAAAAATTATAATATGGATGTAATGGTATGTTGTATTTTTTAGAAAGTTCAAATGCTTTTTCAATTGTTGGTGGTTTGTATGGTGGTATTACCAATTCGGACAATTGCTCTAATTCTTCTTTTTTGGCTGCTTTTTCAAGTTCCTGAGCCCACCATTCCTCCACATACGGAGATGGAAGCAGAATATGTCCGTTGCTCACAAACTCACCAAAAGGAATAAGAATATCCCCTAATGAAATTATTTCTTCAACATTTTTCCTAAATTTTTGTATCTCTTCTTGTGTTTTTAATTCCA